>NZ_JAGLBC010000035.1 GCF_018260395.1 Psychrobacter sp. | reverse complement strand
TGACTATTATATATATTTACTTATCGTTGTCAACATTTAATTTTGTTTATTTTTATCGTTTCAACCAATTCTTCATGGTTTAACTAAGTTAAAAACGTAACGTTTTAGCTTAGCTTGTCTCGATAAGGAGCGTATTATACGCCGTTTGTAATCTGTGTCAAGCAATTGTTTTTGTTTATTTAACAAAGAATATTAGTCAGTTGATTTAAAACAATCTAGTAGTTAAGTTAATACTGTTTTTAATAACTGTCTTAATATAAGCCTTATACAATCTCACTTCTTTGACAGGTGGTGTAGTATATAGATTTCTATAATACTGTCAACCCAATATAAGAGATAGTTTTATAAATGCTTTAACTTACCCTCCTTTGCCTATATATTCCATATTTTCGGATGTGGCATTGGTGGAAGAACTTTAATAACCTTTACTTCTATTCTAACTTTACTTCTATTACTTCTATAGGTATTAAATATATAAAATAACTATCGGTAATTGATATTGTCATTAATATTCTATGGGGCTTTAGATGCAAAATCCTTTATAATAGATGAAATGACTGTGTATACCGACTTTTTAGTCGGTTTTTTCTGTTAGAATTTATACAAAGGTTGTATTAATTATTATCATCACAATTATATTATGATAATTTCTTTGTTTGTGTTTTAGATTATTTGGATTTTAGATTATGGTTGCAGTTACTTTACCTGATGGCAGTGTAAAAGAGTTCGACGGTTCGACAACAGTAATGCAAGTGGCCGAAAGTATTGGCCCAGGCCTTGCTAAAGCGACCGTTGCAGGACGTGTAGATGGTAGACTTGTCGATGCAAGTGATCCGATCACCCATGATGCCAAGGTTGAAATTGTAACCGCTAAAGAAGATGACGGCGTGGACATTATCCGTCATTCTTGTGCTCACTTATTGGGTCATGCGGTTAAACAGTTATATCCAAATGTCAAAATGGTTATAGGTCCAGTAATCGAAGAAGGTTTTTACTACGATATCTTTAGTGAAACACCATTTACACCAGACGATATGTCAGCTATTGAAAAACGCATGGCTGAATTGATTAAACAAAACTATGATGTAATCAAAAAAATGACGCCACGTGATGAGGCTATCAAGATCTTTAAAGAGCGAGGCGAAGATTATAAGCTTAAGCTCATTAATGATATGCCTGAAGAAAAAGAATTTGGCTTATATTTTCATCAAGAATATGTCGATATGTGCCGTGGTCCGCATGTGCCAAATACTCGCTTTTTAAAAGTATTTAAACTTACCAAAATGAGTGGTGCTTATTGGCGTGGCGATGCCAAAAACGAACAACTTCAGCGCATTTATGGCACTGCTTGGGCTGACAAAAAAGATTTACAGGCCTATATTACACGTATTGAAGAAGCTGAAAAGCGTGACCATCGCAAAATTGGTAAGGCGCTAGACCTGTTCCATATGCAAGAGCAATCGCCTGGTATGGTATTCTGGCATCCAAATGGTTGGACAATTTATCAAGTACTTGAGCAATATATGCGTAAAGTACAAAAGGACAACGGCTACCATGAGATTAAGACCCCGCAAATTGTTGATAGAAGCTTGTGGGAGAAGTCAGGTCATTGGGGTAACTATGCAACTAATATGTTTACCACTTCAAGTGAAAGCCGTGATTATGCGGTAAAGCCGATGAATTGTCCTTGTCATGTGCAAGTCTTTAATCAAGGCTTAAAGTCTTATCGTGACTTGCCACTGCGTTTGGCAGAGTTCGGCTCTTGTCATCGTAATGAACCTTCAGGGTCTCTACATGGCTTGATGCGAGTGCGCGGTTTTACTCAAGATGATGCTCATATCTTTTGTACCCAAGCACAAATTCAAGAAGAAGTGGCAAACTTCATTAAGCTTACACTTGATGTCTATAAAGATTTTGGCTTTGATAATATTGAGATGAAATTGTCTACCCGTCCTGAGAAACGTGTAGGTACTGATGAATCTTGGGATATTGCAGAAAAAGCTTTGGCTGAAGCCTTGGATAGTTCGGGTTTGAAGTGGGAATACCTACCAGGCGAAGGTGCCTTTTATGGCCCAAAAATCGAATTCAGCTTAAAAGATAGCTTAGGTCGTGTATGGCAGTGTGGTACCATTCAGGTAGATCCAAATATGCCTGAGCGCTTGGATGCAGAATTTGTCAATGAAAATAACGAGCGTGAAACACCAATTATGTTACATCGCGCTATTTTAGGTTCGTTTGAGCGTTTCCTAGGCATGTTGATTGAACACTATGCTGGTTGGATGCCAGTATGGCTTGCTCCGCAACAAGTGGTCGTCATGAACATTACTGATAAACAAGCCGATGCTTGTGATAATGTGTTGAGTGATCTTCAAAATGCAGGCTTACGTGCTATTACTGACTTGCGTAATGAAAAAATTGGATTTAAGATACGAGAAAGAACACTAGAACGTATTCCCTATATGCTAGTATTGGGGGATAAAGAAGTTGAGTCGGGACAAGTGAACGTGCGTACTCGTGAAGGCGAGAACCTAGGCGTTATGTCTGTGTCTGACTTTATAGAATTAGTACAGAAAGCTGTCGGCCAAAAAGGTCGACTACAACCTAAAACTGATGAGGAGTAATACCTATTAAACAGTCAAACCGTTTGAACATCAACGAAGAGATCCAGCAAAAAGAAGTACGTCTGGTTAAAGAAGACGGCGAACAAATGGGCGTTGTCGATATTGAAACTGCCCGTCAAGCCGCTCGTGATGACAATCTAGATTTGGTTGAATTGGTACCAGATGCTAAACCGCCTGTTTGTAAGATTATGGACTACAAGCGTTACTTGTATGACCAAAAGCAAAAGGCAAAAGAGGCCAAAAAGAACCAAAAACAAACTCAGCTTAAAGAGATGAAACTGCGTCCGAGCACTGATGAAGCTGATTACCAGGTTAAGCTGCGTAAAATTGTCAGTTTCTTAGAAGATCAGGATAAGGTAAAAGTTACCATCCGTTTTCGTGGTCGTGAAATGGCTCATACTGATCTTGGTCGTCTACAGCTTGAGCGTATCATTGAAGATACTGCTGAGCTATCAAATGTCGAGCAACCTCCTAAAATGGAAGGCCGTCAGATGGGCATGCTACTTGGCCCAACCCGTAAGAAGTAACCTGTTTGGAACCTGATTTTGACTTAGTATATTTTATTAAATCCTTAGTCTATACTGGTTCTAACATAGTAGTTAATTACAAGTTGTACTTAATTACAGACAGTACTTATTAAAAGACAGTACTTAATAACAGTTTCAAGACACTACCGTCAATTTGCCACAGCAGATTGACGGTTTTTTTGGCTTAATGGTTTGCGCTTAATGGTTTGGATAGTAATTAAGTTATTGTTTAACTCATTAGTTGGCAAACCATAGGCGTGATAGGTAATTTATATTATAGCCATAGCACTTGTTTAGGTTCATTTACTTTTATTCAATATTATCGTCATAAAGTTTCTTGTAGTATTCAACACATAGCTCATTGTCTACAATATAATTCGCTTAGAAGATAAAAACCAATGAAGTAATATCATAAAGATGAGTGTTCATCTTTTTTATTAATTTTTTACTAAAAAAAATAAGGAAAATTAAATGCAAGAATTAACCCCACCAGAAACTGCCTCTAACCATACTATTACTTTAACCCCACCTGAGCCGGTAAAAGAAGTCCCGACCAGTGAAGCGGGTCAAATTGTTAAGCTTGACCCTAATCAAATCCCGGAGCTTGATGCCAAAGTTGATGCTTTTGTTAATCACGTTTTGACCAATCCAGTGCAAAGTACTGAATTCAAACAAAATGTACAGTCTATTCACAACTTGGGCAATCAAGAAATACGTGAATCTGCACAAGTATCAAATCGCATGCTTGATTTGCCTGCTAAGAGCCTAAACAAAGGTTTGTTTGATAACTCCCCTATTGCCAAATCTTTAACTGAATTACGCGGTATTGTAGAAGATTTAGATCCTAGCAAAAAAGAATTAACTAGCTCTCGTAAATTGTTTGGTCTTATCCCTATGGGCAACAAAGTACAAGACTACTTCCGTCAATACGAATCGGCACAATCGCACATTAATGCGGTAGTTACCAGTCTTTATAACGGTAAAGATGAGCTACTAAAAGACAATGCTATGATTGAGCAAGAAAAAGTCAACATGTGGAATTTAATGCAATCTATTCGTCAATACGTGTATGTGGGTAAGAAAATTGATGAGCAGTTAGAGAAGAAAATCTACGAGATTGAAGCCACTGACCCAGAAAAAGCGCGCATTATTAAAGAAGAAATGCTGTTTTATGTGCGTCAAAAGAATACTGACTTTTTGACCCAGTTGGCTGTTAACGTGCAAGGCTATTTAGCATTAGATACTATTCGCAAAAACAATTTAGAACTTATTAAAGGTGTGGACCGCGCTACTACCACTACAGTTTCAGCATTACGTACTGCTGTAATTGTGGCTCAAGCAATGACCAATCAAAAATTAGTCTTAGATCAAATCAGTGCGCTTAATAAAACCACCAGTAGCTTGATCGAATCTACCTCTGCGATGATGAAACGTCAATCAACTGAAATTCATGAACAGGCTAGCAATAGTACTATTGAACTTGATAAGTTACAAAGCGCCTTTAATAATATCTATGAGACTATGGACATGATTAGCGACTATAAAGTAAAAGCACTTGATAATATGAAGCAAACGGTTGATACCCTAACTACTGAGGTTGATAAAGCTCAAAAGTATCTTGATAAGGCCAACCAAACTACGGTACTTGAGGTAACAAAAGAGCTAGATACTAAGAAAATCGCCAATAACTCTAATACGGTTGATATTGATTTATAAGTTTATATTTTTAGCTATTACAGTTTATTAATCAAAGCATATAATATTAATCGTAAAAAAACCCCGCTAAATTGAGATATAGCGGGGTTTTTGATTGTACTTCTAAATTAACGATCTACTTAAATTTATATAAGTTTCGATAGCTAAGCTAAGCGTTAATTAGATTTTACCTACTAGATCTAGGCTTGGCTTAAGCGTAGCTTGACCTTGTTCCCAAGCTGCTGGACATACCTCGCCGTCGTTTTCACGAACGTATTGAGCCGCTTTAGTTTTACGTACCATATCTTTAGCACTACGGCCGATACCGCCTGCATGGATTTCAGCAACTTGAATTTTACCGTCTGGATCTACTAAGAATGTACCACGCTCAGCTAGACCATCTTCTTCGATCATTACATTAAAGCCACGTGTGATACGACCAGTTGGGTCACCGATCATTGGGAATTTTACTTTACCAATGGCTTCTGAAGAATCGTGCCATGCTTTGTGAGTGAAGTGAGTGTCAGTAGATACTGAGTATACTTCTACACCTAAACCTTGAAGTTCTTCGTATTGAGCAGCCATGTCTTCTAGTTCTGTTGGGCAAACGAAAGTAAAGTCTGCTGGATAGAACATGAAGATAGCCCACTTGCCTTTAACATCATCAGAAGTGATCGTTTTAAATTCACCATTTACAAATGCTTCAGCTTTGAACTCAGGGATTTCTTGATTGATAATTGACACCATGTCTTGGCTCCTTATTTTTGTGGGTTTACATAAAACTCTTAAGATTAAAGTTTTATATTAAAAATTGCGTTAACTATATATTTTTATAGTTTTTAAACTTCTTGATCTCTTCGAAGCTTAAGCTATCACAGCGCTGTTACATTTCTATGACGTAGATTAATAGGATAAATAGTATTAATGAGATATTGTTAAAATTAAAAGAAACTAACTTTTAAATGTTAACAACTCACTATACATCTAACCATATATGACCAATCATAAAAAACTAATTTCAATTAAAAAGGTTAAATTTACTAACTATTTAAGTGTCTAACTATAATACTTAAGCTTCGCTTTTTGCTAACTTCAGGACCTATTATAACTAAGACTCATCTTTAATCTAATTAAAAGATTATAACTTGATGTTTTGTTTAATAAATCATAGACCTTACTATTTATAACCTGTTATTATTTATACTCTTATTATTTTTTAATAACATAAAAATGCTGCCCCACTAGAGATTTTACATGATTACTTTAAGACAATTAGAATTTGCATTGGCCGTGGCTAAACACCGCCATTTTAAAAGAGCGGCAGAAGAATGTAATATTTCTCAATCTGCTTTAAGTCTAGGCATTGCTGAATTGGAAAAACAACTGGATACCCAGATTTTCGAGCGCAATAATAAGCAAGTTTTGATTACGCCTATTGGAGAGGAAATCTTGGTACGCGCTCAGCGTGTCTTTTCAGAGATTAATGATTTAACCACTCGAGCTCAGAGCCATCAGACGCCATTGGCCTATCCTATGACCGTAGGAATGATACCGACTATCGCACCTTATTTACTGCCTAAGGTATTACCTAGCTTAAAAGCCAATTATCCCAACTTCCGCATGACCGTGGTTGAGCAGCAAACTGAACGTTTATTAGAACAAGTTCGCTATGGTCATATTGATACCGCAATTATTGCCCTACCTTACGCAGTGGATGGTCTCCATATTTTTGAGTTTTGGCACGAAGATTTCTTTGCTATTTTCCCAAGTGACAATACTTTATCAACCTTGAAAACGATTTCATCAGACCAGCTTAATGATGCAAATTTGATGCTACTCGGTGAGGGTCATTGTCTAACAGACCATGCCTTAAGTGTTTGCTCTTTTGACCGTGATGACTTTAAATCGAACTTCTCAGATGCCAGTTTGAATACTTTAATTCAAATGGCATTAGCTGGTATGGGCACTACTTTGATTCCAGAAATGGCATTGGATCAAGTGCATCGTCAAAATAACGTGGTTGCTACAATTCCGCTGACAGAAAAAGGCCCACATCGCCGCATTGCTTTTGTTACTCGACTCAATTACGCCCGTGTTGATGATATTAATTTACTAGGTCAATTATTTAAAACGTCGTTAGAAGCCGATGCCGCTGCATCTTAACTGTATACAATTGAAACGTTGTTATCATGAGGCTAGATAACTTATCAATAAGCTTCTCTATGATTAAACGATTATTCGTTAATTGGAGTAGCATTAAAGATTGCTGATGACGTCTAGCTAATAATGATATTTTAAGTATTGATAAATATTAATATTATAAGTACTGATATTTTAAATATTGACAATAAGGATGGATAAAACAGTAATGTCAATCGACTACGCCTGACTTGCCAGCAAGCATGTCATGCCACTGTTTATAGTCTGGCATTGATCGTTTCACTTCGTACCAAAAAGCAGGGCTATGATTGGCTTGATGCAAGTGACATAGTTCATGGACAATAACATACTCTGTACACTGTAGTGGATAGGCCGGCAAGTATACGGATAACCACACTCGTCTGGCTCTGATGTTACAACTACCCCATCGAGTGCTCATCTTTTTTATTCGTGTTTGTTTGGCAATTTTACCCACAATGGGTTGCCATTTTTGAAACAACTCAGGCATCACATTTTGTAGTTGATTGCGGTAATACGCAATCCGTTGCTCATCATCCATTATTAACCCTTGGGACTCTCCCCAAAGCTTAACAGGCTGTGGGCTATTTAAATCAGCGTCAGAGGTTTGCCCCTGATATTTTAAGCGCTTTAATATCGTGGCATGCTGATCAATGACCCAATTTAAGCGTTTACTAAGTACAACAATCAAGTCTTCATCACTGATATAATTTGGCGCTGAGACTAAAAGTTGATTCGGTTTTAGGCGAAAATTAATATTTTTAACCCGCTTACGAGTGATAATCAGCTTTATTTGCGACTCATTAAGAATGGAGTGGATTTCAGTATATAACTGCTTATCGCTGGCAGCCTGACTCCTATTATGTGATATGGCTCTTTTTGACATTATCTTATGTAAACTCAGTAATTGGGTTTTTATAAAGCTGGCTCAATCGCAACATTGCTTAGCTTAGTCTCTAACTGGCTTAGTCTTTAACTGGCTTCTATTAGGTTAAGATGATTATCAAAGGCATAAGGAAGTTGTACTTTATCAACCTTAACAGAAATTACATTCTCAAAGCTATTCAGGGTAATTTGGGTCAAAGCGCCTTGACCATCACTGACTAAAAACGAAGCGCTTTCAACAGTACAGTCACCAAGTCCTAAGTCAGGCTTAGACATCGAGTTGGGATAAGCTGCCACACCTGCACAGTCAGATATTTCTACAATGTCGATAAGCTTACCTGTCTTCAAATCGAATACAGCCGTACAACCACCAATGGGACTAGTTGCACATACTAAACTGTGATCAGAGTTTACACTAACACTAGCAATATAATGGTGAAAGCGTAACCAATTATGGCCATTCGAATTGGTCATTGTCAATGGTGTAAAATCGGTGTCACCCAAACGGTGTATCAACACCATCGGCACACTCAAATGTCGCTCGCCCTGAAATTGAATACCAATAATGACTGTGCCATCTTTGTGTATTGCCAAGTGACGTACACTCATTTGGTTGTGCTCGGGATAAACCTGTTGAATGACGCTACCATCTTGGCAGTTTAAATAAACCAATGACGGCTGCATACTCTCGATATTCAATTCTTCACGAGAAGCTCTTTCAGTCTTGATACCTCCATTGGCTACAATAAGTGTCTCACCATCCGGGTGCATCACAATTTCATGAGGACCAATGCCTTGAGTGGCAAACTCACCTATCTTTTTATAGCCAGAAACCACTTCGTAAATGCCAATAATGCCGCTTAAATCTGAGGTATTATTTTCGGTCACGTATAATAAGTCCCCTTGTAAGCTATAGCAGGCATGACCATAAAAATGTCGGTTGGGTTCTGATTTGACGCTATATAACAATTTACCACTATGTGCTTCTAAAACCCAAAACCACTCGCTAGGACGGCGTCCCATGACTGCCACATGAATATTGGCATTGTGGATTTTGTCTTTGCCATGAGTAATACATTTAGGTTGGATCAAGATATCATGCACCCGCTCTGGCAATGGTGTCTGCCACTGAATCTCACGCTTCGCATCTATGCCTACAACAGCAAACTCATTGCTATTTAGGTCTGCGGCCCCACTAACCCAACTGATTTCTGATAATTCAGAATTGATTTTATGACTATCAGTAGTTATATCACTCTCAGCAGTTATATGACGATTGGCGCTTATATGATTTTTGACGCTTTTGTGACCATCAGCTATAGTAGTATCTTTAGGATTCAATCTAGTAATAACACGTGCTTTAGTAATAAAACGTGCCCTACTAATAACACATGCCAACGCTTGAGTGAAGCCGTGACCATAATCAGATAACTGTGCATTGGCATCATATTGTTTACGGCCTAGATGATGCGCCCCTACCAATGCCGCCGTTCCTAAAGCACTTAGCCCTAGAGTTTTAAGACTGTCTGATAAAGCCGATTTGCTAGACATTAATCACCATCCGTACTATTAAAGCCCACCTGTACCCCTAAGGTAGGCATCAATTTGCGTTTGATAACTTGAGTAAGCTGGGTTAATTTTTCATAAAGTTGTTTTTGTTGTTCTGGCGTTGCCTGAGCCAAATCTTCTGGCAACTGCGACAATAGAGTTGAAGTCTCTGATAACAAAGTGGACATCTCATCTGCCAAAATATTATTGCCGCTTTCAGATAATATTGCCACAAGTTGAGGATCAGTAAGCGCTTTATTTAATGCTGCCACTTTCGCAGTAATAATGTCACGACTCTTTTCAGCAGCAACAGCTGGTAGATGACCTTTTTTATGACCAGTAATACCCAATGGTTGGTCTAAAGAAGTGCTCTTAGTAGTTTCTACTAAGGCAAGTAATGAGTTAATCCAGCGATTTATTCCCGTTTTATTTTCTTCCTCACCAAAGCCTAATAGCGTTTCAGGGGACGCTTGCCAAGTTTTGAGCACATCCTCTAGGCGCTGCGTTAAGGCTTGGCTAGCGCTCATTACATATTGACACTGCTCGCTAGATAAACTGTCATTGGCATAAAGAACCTCTTCCAAACCAGGAATTCCTTGAACAATGGCGCTTTCAGACGATAATTGCTCTGCAGTCAGCTTAGGATTGGATTGAATCAAATCAATTACGCCTTTATGAACTAAGCCACGCTCATCCGGATAATAATTGATATACAGATTACTCATACTACTCATTGCCGGACCAAAACCTACCACTTCCGCCTGAGCCCATGCTGTTGCTAACTTAAGCCACTGTTTACGCAGTGCCGCTAAGTCCTCTGGGCTAACCGTGGCGTTTTTCTGACAGCTTTGAGTAGCCAAGGTATTTAGTGCATTACTTTGTTTAACCACATTCTGATAAGCCGGCAAAATTTGATTGTTGACCACTTGAGTCAAATAGTTGTCAGCCGTTTTAGGGTCAATTTCAATGGCCGTAATAGGCTTAGTATTATTGGCTGACTGGGTGGGATTTTGTTTTGCTTTAACTTGATGATTGTCTGCTGCTTGATTGTCTGATTGATTGTCTGATTGATTGTCCGCAGCTGTGTGGGTGTCATCATTTGGCTTGGTACAGCTGATAAGAACGCCGGCACTTAACGCAGAAAGTACCATGGCAGTAAGTTGATATTTTTTCATACCTATCTCATTATTTGGGTAGCGGGCCTTATTTAAGGTTTTTAATTGACTAACTTTAAGTTAACTAAGTTGAATAATGTTGCCAGACTATATTACAAAGAGTCTAAAAATGCCTGTAACTCCTCACGCCCTTTTTTGTCTAACTTTAATACTTGTTGTTTGTGTGTCTGTGCCTCTCCGCCATGCCAAAGTACTGCTTCCATTGGAGTACGTGCACGACCATCATGTAAGAAAGTAGCTTGCGAATCGACCGTTTGTGCCAAACCAATGCCCCATAATGCAGGTGTGCGCCATTCATATGACGTGGCCAAAAATTCTACTTGAGCGTCTCTAGCAGGTAACTTGCCAGCAATGGTTCTATCGGCTAAATCATCTCCCATATCGTGCAATAGTAAATCAGTATAAGGATAAATTATTTGGCCGTGTTGTTCTAAATTATCCCCCTTACCTTTTGGTAACTGATAGCGCGGGGTGTGGCAGCTTTGGCAACCCATATCATAAAAGCGCTTCTTGCCTGCCAGTACTATTTTATCATTGGCATTACGGCGGTCAGGAACGGCTAAGTTTTGGGTATAAAACTCAACAAACCTAGCCACTTCATCACTCACTTCAACCGGTGGCTTACCATCGCCTTGGTCGTCTGCTCCTGTTTGTGCCTTTAAACAATGAGATTGGTTTTTGGTACAAGACTCTATAGGCCGAATACGAGAAGTTAGCCCCATGTCCTCATTAAATGCGCTCATGTTTTGGGTTATAAGACGAGTTTGACCTGCTTTCCAGCCGAATTTACCTAAGGATTTTTTACCTGTTTGTGGGTCTAACACCCAGTTATATTTGCCACTAATACTGTCATTATCCACATCGTTGGGATCTGCTTGACCCTGAATTGCTTGTGCGGGAATGTGCTCTAATAGACCCAGTCCGATCATCGGCAGTGCCACACGAGGTGATATCATTAGATCGGCATCAAATGACCCATAGCCTGGATTTTTTAACTGGAAGTTGGGCCGACGTAAGGTCACCACATGGCCGTCTTCAAAAGTGACCGGCACTTGCGTCCAAGTTACTGCCACTTTGGCTTCAGCAGGTACTCCTTGTATGCCTCTATCTTGTAATTGACCGCCATAGACAGAGTGCGATACTTTTTCAATATCAGAATTCTTTAACGCCAAACGTTGCTGCTCGGTAGTAGCTGGCATTGCCAAACGTATAAGCAGGCTATCGGCATTATCATCAGCATGTAATGGCGCATGTCCACGACCATCTTTGATATGACAAGATTGACAAGCCGCTACATTAAATAGAGCACCTAATCCATCTCGGTTATCAGTACTAGAGGGTGCCACTACCCAAGGCTGTTTAAAAAAAGCATTCCCGATAAAGAAATTACCTTTTCGAGAAGCGGGTATATTAGAAGATGGCTTAGAATAACTTTCACTTGAGGCAATTGAGATGCCCGTATCACCCCCTTGTTTTATCTCTTGAGGATCAAAAGTAACCAACTGCTGATAGGGTATGCCTGCTAGCTTTTCTTTCATCTTAATTCTTGCAGTACTGTCTTGACCCTCATTAGCAGTTTCTGTTGGTTGCTGACAGCCACTTAATATTACGACTGTCAGTGTACATATCACGACTGACAATGTAGATAACAGGCTAAGCGTTATGTTTTTTTTGATTGATAATAATTTTTTATTGATGGGTAATGACATAAGCATTGACTTAAGTGGTATTTAAAGAGAACTTGATGCAAACAAAAGCGTGACTATCAATACAATAACTTGTCTGTAGTCATAGTCAGTATGTATTTAAAAATTAAAAGTCAGTATGAAATTTAAATAAACCGTAATACATAACTAAAATTGTGAACCGGCATCTGCATCTAGATTTTCAATACCCACACTTTTCGCTGCATATTCAATGGCATCGGTCAAAGATTTGAGATCAGTAATCGCAGACTCGACCCATGCGCGACGTTTATTTTGTTCTTTAATAGAAATACCATGCTTACTAGCTTGACCTACAGTAGCAATCATTTGATCTACTTTTATGCCATTTTGTTCACCCTGTTGAACGAGGGTATCGAAACTGTTTTCTACTTTATCAAACTGAGTCTGTAATTTGTCAGCAGCTTCTTTTTGACCTGCATCCACTAGGTACTGTTTGATGCCGTAGTTGCCAATCGTCGTGCCTGCAACGGTCTTATATTGACCATCGAATATATTCTGGATACCACGGGCATTATTGGCATAGCTCAAATGAGTCAAATCACTAAAACACTCATGCTCATCCTCGGTTGATCCGGTAACGAACGCAACTTGCATACGTTCTGAAGCCAGCTCACCTAAAGCCAAACTGCCCATTTGATAGAACAATTGACGTACTGCATTGTCTGAGCTACGAGCCATCAGATCACTACGCAATGTATGTTCAGAATTAGGTTGCCACTGGGCTACCATAGCAGTCAAGTCATTAACCAATAGCTGAGTGGCAGCTTTCAGATATTCACCACGTTTTGCGCAAACTGAAGCATCAACCGTATTGGCTTTGCCACTGGTACATTGTGCATTTGTTATATAGTCGGTAACAGGGCGATTACCAGCACCTTCGGCAGTACCATTGGTATCTTGACCCCATAATAAAAACTCAATAGCATGATATCCAGTAGTGACATTGGCCTCACTACCACCAATTTCGTTCATTTGTGCCAATAGCTCAGGGGTAATAGTCTTAGTATCTTGCTTCGAACTACCTACACTAATACTGTCAGAATTAATAATATTGTCTTTGCTATTGTACTCACCAGCATACCCTTCAGAAACATAATCAATCAAAGCTTCATCGAGTGGCCAAGCATTTACTTGTCCTTCCCAGCCATCAACACTGCCTAACGCTCGTTTGTCGTTTGCCGTTACAAATCCTTCATCAAAACGGAAAATCTCAGTCTGAGAGTAAGGCTGGCGCGCGGCTTTATAAGCTGCTCGAGCTGAATCTAAGTTTGCTTCTGTAGGATTTGCTACAAAAGTATCAATCGCTTTTTGTAGTTTTTTAGCCTCAGCTAATGAATCCTCATAAGCAGCTTGCGCCATATCAGCGTAATTTGTCAGCAGTTTATTGACTGAAACTTCATCACTCGCTACCCCTGTAGCTTGGTTTTGTGTTTTATTGTCATTGGTTATTTCTTTACTACTTTGAGACACATCCTCTTTATCTTTAGAACATCCCGATAGAGCTAAAGTTGCTATTAGTCCTGACATCAAGACAAGATTTAGTTTTGGTTTCATTAAAATGCGATTCGTTACTAAAGCCATAAGGTATTCTCAAAGTCTTATATTAGAGTGAATGTGGATACATGAAAGTTACTAATTCAATCAATTAGCTATTTAGGCTAATTTGCATTTAACTTAGTAAACCCTTGGGCTAATCACTAATTAATCTAATGTTAATTACAGACCATGATCTTTTTGGCCAATTACATTTGATAGATAATTAGATAAATATCTGTAAGTTAAAGCTAAGTATAATGTTAATGATAATAATTATCAATACTATTATTAATTAGATGCAATAATGAAATCAAAAAATGAGTCAATAGCGAATTTTTAAGCAAAAAAAAGCCAGCTTACGCTGGCTTAATTTACTTATTAATAACTGTTTTTGACTTTAATTATCAGTTAACCAATCTTATCTTACACTCTGAGGAGCATTAATTTTAATTTCAACGCGGCGGTTATTAGCACGGCCTTGTTCAGTAGCATTGTTATCGACAGGCTGACTTTGACCATAACCCATAGTACGAATACGATTATTTGACACGCCACGATTTACCAAATAGCCCGCAACTGACTGAGCACGACGTTCTGATAGACCTTGGTTATAAGAGGGAGTACCAGTACTATCGGTATGACCCATAACAGTTACAGATGTTTGATCATATTGAGCCATGGTGGACGCAAGTTTATCCAAGGTATTGTAGAATGATGGATTAATAGTAGTGTCATCATGCGCAAAGGTAATGTTACCAGGCATTACTAAGTCAATATCACCAGTGGTAGGATTGCGATTTACTTCAACGCCAGTACCTTGCATTTGCTGCTTTAATTGCTTTTCTTGATTTTCCATATATAGACCAACAGCACCGCCCAAAGCAGCACCAATAGCCGCATCACGACCTGTATGATCGCCACCAGTTACCTTTGAAATACCCGCTCCTGCTGCTGCGCCGCCTAATGCACCTAAAATACCTTTGTTAATAGTTTGCTGACCCGTAGAAGGATCAGTTGCACAGCCCGCTAAAGCTAGAGAAGATGTCATTGCTGCAATGATTAATTTATTTTTCATAATTATTCCTTAATTTAGACAAAGAGATGTTTAATTTGCATAGTTTATTTGCTTAAACTTAAATAATTTTTCTGCTTAAACTGAACCTAGTAAAACATAATCTAGCGAGTCAAGCTAGACCTATACACCAATTCAACAAGCTTAATCAAAATTTTAAGTGTTTACCAAAAATAAAATCTAAAATAACTGACTTATATATAGCGTTATGAATAGGTTTTATAATTGGTTAAATAAGTGTATAACAATTATTAAAGTAGAAATAATGACTTAATAAAGTTAGCAAATGTTTCATAAATAATTATGCCGTCTTTAATCAATGATTATGTAATAATTTGTGGTTTTGCTGTATGGCATGTATTCATTATATAACGCTTACCTTTAGCATATTTCTCTACTTAATCTCAAAGCATTTTACTGTAGCTAACCCTTAACAATAACTTTTGCCATTACTATTGTTTAGGCTTTATCAATATTTATGATTTAGGCTTTGTCATGATTTGACCATTAATTCATTGTATATTGTCAAAGGTCATTGTTATGATGCTAATTCTTGGTTTACAATTGTATACTGCATCCTTATCAACAACTGCTTTTTATAGTAACTTAGGCTGTTTAGTAACTTAGGCTGTTTAGTAACTTAGGCTGTTTATTGTAGCTTAACTTGATACCTAGTTTTAGCACTCAACTATTTATTAACTGTTTAACTGGTTAACATTTAAATCGCTTAAAATTGACATATTATATGCTTATTAAGCTATTTTTAATTTGAAATTATAAAATAGCTCTATAATGTTTTTTTGAATAACCAACATGGTCTTTTATATGAAAAATAAAATAAAAAATATATATCAAAATTTACATACCAAGGCACCTGGTGTTGGAAAGGTCGCCTCTTTTGCCACTGCCCTCGGTGTTATTGGGACAAATACGCTAACCTTAGGACCACCCCTATGGTTAATGGGTGCCACCAAAGTTGCTATCGGTTCAAGTGTTGCGGACAAAACTGTTATTAAAATTGCCAAACACTGGATTCATATCAATAATCTATTGATTGATAGCGTATTGCCTAAAAGAGATTGGCGTATTGACCTGCCTAGTGACCTTGATGAAGACAAGCAATACCTATTAATTAGTAACCACTTATCATGGGTCGATACCAGTATTGTGCAGTATATTAGTGAGGGTCGACTTCCTCTCACCCGCTTTTTTACTAAATACAATCTGATTTACATACCATTTATTGGTCAAGCTTTCTATTTTTTAGACTTCCCTATGATGAAGCGAATTAGCAAAGAGAAAATTGCTAAAAATCCAGAATTAAAAAATCGCGATATATTAGAAGCAAAACGTGCTTGTGAACTCTTAAAGGACAAGCCTTTTGCATTATTGAACTACTTGGAAGGCACACGCTTTACCCCTAAAAAACGAGATGCTCAAAAATCACCTTACAAAAACCTGCTCAAACCTAAAGCTGGTGGTATTTCTTTAGCCATTCAAGCATTAGGGCCGCAAATTGATGGTATCTTGGACTTAACTCTTGTCTATCCAGATGGCAGCCCGTCTTATAAGGATCTTTGGAAGGGTAATGTCAAACGCTTAGGCGTGCATGTACAGCGCATTGATATTCCTCAGGAGTTATTCACATCTATTGAAGAAGGTGACTATAACAATGATGAGGCGATGAAACAAACCATGTATGCTTGGTTGGATGAAATTTGGAGAAATAAGGATGAACAAATTACACGTATGAAAGCTGACTTTGAAAACAACCCCAAAACTTAATCTAGGTCTTTATAGTTCCTATTGTTTAAGCCGTTTATAATTCAAGTTTTATAAGTGTCGAAAACCTCTCAACTTAAAGGCGTAGAAAAAGCATGACTGACATCAATAATCCTGCGGGGTTGCCTCCTAGTAATGGTCAACAAGGCCATAAACCGCCAAATACGCCTTTAAGAAGCAAGCAAGCTACGCAACTGGCTTTGATTTATGATATTGTGATGTTGGTAGTTATTGTTATTGATTTAAGTATTATTAGCCTCGACTTAGTATTGATGAGTAATTTTATTGCGCAAGTGGCGCAATGGCTAAATTTAACTCAACCATTGATGTTCTATGTGGAAAACATTCACCACCCTTTGCGGGTATTGGGTGGCCTTTTCACCATTTTTTTAATTAGCGAGCTGGCCTTTCGTTGGATGTTGGCGGTATTTAGCAAACAATACTCACGTTGGTTTTTCTTTCCTTTTGCCCATTGGTATGAAGTATTGGGCTGCTTTCCACAGTTTAGAGCATTGCGCTTGTTACGTGCTTTTTTTATTGGTCGTAAACTGTATCAACTCGGCTATCAAATATTGCCACAAAAGTGGATCAATCGTGGTAAGTTTTATTATGATGTGATATTTGAAGAGCTATCAGATCGAGTTATTTTGACCGCTACTGACAATTTACGTCAACAGTTTGCCGATGAGCAAGCCAATCAACGCTTTCTTAATGAGACATTGATTAAAAATAGACCACAAATTCAAACTATGCTGTCTTCTGTCCTCAAGCAGGAGCTTGGACCACAATTAAGACAACTGGCAAAAGCTCCCGCCACCCACGAGCTTTCGGTGCAAGTGGGGGTTGCGGTGCAACAAGCGTTAACCAACACACCTGAATTAAGACGCTATCTACGTATGATCCCTATCGCCGGAAATTTAATCGAAGGTCAACTACACAATGTTAGTCAAAATATCAGTGAAAATATCACTCAAACCTTATTTTCGCATCTTACTCAAAGCCATATAACCGATGCCATTATAGATGACGTAGCACAAACCATAGCTAACATTAATTTAGAGAATCCAGAATTGGATCTGTTGGTTAACAATATAATAAACGATGGATTGACTGCTTTTGAAAACCAAGTCAAAGTTCAACAATGGAAACATCAAGAGTACTTGCATCTATAGGCTATAATTATAATAATCATTAAATCTTATTCGTTTATAAAAACGCAAACTTATCATCAAGAACTAATAAAAATATTGCAATTTTTCTTTAAGGATAGTTTATGACCACCCCTAATGAGGTTACTTCGTCATTAAAGATGTATGGCAAAATGCTGACTTTCACTCGGATAAAACTAGAAACAGCCGATCTTACAGAAGTTGAAGCCTATCTGGCTGCTAACTTAACCCATAAAAATAGTCAAATCCCCGTCATTATAGACAGTGAAGTTGAGCAAGACTTAAATGCCCTAATTGATCTTTTTTGGTCTTGGGGGTTACAGCCTATCGGGGTGGTCACTGGCATTCTTGATGAAGCGGCTAAGGCATTAAGATTGGCAATATTCCCTGCTGATGGCAAGCGTATTGAACTTGTTAGACCTGCCAAAAGGCAAGCCAGTCCTATAAATTCAACAGCTCAAGCCATAGTTAATACCAGCACTGAAACCAATAATGAAGCGACTAGTCAAACTCAGAATGCCAATCAAATACAGGCTCCTGAGTCAGAAACGAACATTACTTCTGAAACTGGTGCAAATTTTGATATTGCAGAAACCTCGACTACGCTATTTTATGATCAGATGCTACGCTCTGGCCAAAGCATTAACCATGTGGGCGGTGATTTGGTCATTACTCATAGTGTTAACAATGGTTCAGAGGCGATAACCGATAATAGCTTACATGTTTATGGTCGAGCCCAAGGTCGTCTAGTTGCAGGCGCAACAGGGGATAAAGATGCACGTATTTTTTGTCAGCGCTTTAATCCATCATTGGTATCTGTGGCAGGTACATATTGCTTAAATGACAGCATTCCTGCTGATATGATTGACAAGCCGGTTCAAGTCAGATTTGTAGAAGGTGAAGGATTAGTATTTGAGATTATCAACGGCAACTAGTTTTATAGTCTAAATAGTTAATCCAATTGTTAATCCTTATTATTAGTCCTTTAAAGTCTTATATAAATTATTGAGTATTTAAATTAACTAGTTATTAAAGAAGTTCAGTAAACTTAACATTCAAACAGTATGGTTTGATTCGCTACCTTTTAGCTAAATATACGTCAACTTGAGCAGATTGAATTGCTATTGGTAGTAAGAAGTTAGCAATAAAAAGCTATATTAATTTCACACACAAAGTGATGCTTAAGCCTTTATCATCAAGCCAATGCTATTACTTAAAGGTTAACTGTGATAATCTAATGACACATAATTTGACTTCTTTGATTGCATTGTGCTGTATATGGATGTGTTATATAAAATGCCAATAATCTAACCGTGCGATGTGACCAATTTTATTTTAGCGATAGGTAATTAAATACTTGTCTATTTTTAGATTTATAGGAGTATGCCATAGTGGCAAAGATCGTTGTAATTACTTCAGGTAAAGGTGGTGTCGGAAAGACTACAACCAGTGCTTCATTTGCTTCAGGTTTGGCTCTACGTGGTTATAAAACCGTGGTTATTGACTTTGACGTTGGCCTACGTAACCTTGATTTACTAATGGGCTGCGAAAACCGCATCGTTTACGATTTCGTTGACGTAATCTTAGGTAATGCCCGATTACAACAGGCTTTGGTGAAAGACAAGCAAGTAGATAATTTATTCATTCTGCCAGCTAGTCAGACTCGTGATAAAGATGCACTTACTGATGAAGGCGTGGCTGAAGTAATGGATGAGTTGTCGAAACAATTTGACTATATTATTTGTGATTCGCCAGCAGGTATTGAGCGTGGTGCTCAACTTGCAATGTATCATGCAGATGAAGCAATCATCGTGACCAATCCTGAAATCTCATCAGTACGTGACTCAGATCGCATCATTGGTGTGCTACAAAGTCGCACTAAAAAAGTAGAGGAAGGGACTGGTACTGTTAGGGAGCATTTGGTTATTAACCGTTATAATCCTGAACGTGCTGCTGCTAAAGAAATGATGGATATTGATACTATCTCTAATGATATTTTGAAAGTACCGTTATTAGGCGTAGTGCCTGAGAGTAATACTGTACTTGAAGCTTCAAACCATGGTGAACCTGTAATTCATTATAAAGATTCAATAGCGGGTCAGTGCTATGATGATATCGTCGCACGCTTCTTAGGTGAAGAAAGACCGTTACGTCATATTGATGTTAAGAAGAAAGGTTTATTACAACGCTGGTTTGGGGGTTAAACATGACTAGAAAAAAAGGATTTTGGAGTAATTTGTTTGGTGCAGACACTAAGACTTCTGGCAGTGCCAACACAGCTACTGAACGATTGAAAGTCATTGTTGCTAGTGAAAATCGTTTGAACTCTCGTTTGACTGCCGACCGCATTGAGAAGATGAAACGCGAAATTCTCGAAGTGGTGAATAAATATGTAAATGGCGTACAGATCAACGATGTAAACATCAATCACCGTCATGAAGACAATCTTGATGTGTTAGAGATGAACATTAATTTGCCTGAAGTTAAATAACTATTAAGTCTTTATTTTCAATACTTTAGCTGTACTTTACCAATAAAAAATCGCCTAAATGGCGATTTTTTTATGCATTCAGAAATATAATTGTCTTACTCTAACATTATTTAATACGCGACATAATATTGTCTTTTT
>NZ_JAGLBC010000218.1 GCF_018260395.1 Psychrobacter sp. | reverse complement strand
GGCAAGTAGACTTCAAATAGTATTACCCCTTTATTTTGTTATAGAAATCACGTATAATCCCTCGTTTATTATTCCCAGATTTTAAACCTATTTGATTTTTAATAAGAGTTGCTCTTATTGAGGTCAATAGAGAACTCATTTTGCTACGTGAGCATTGTGTATTTTATCACTGAGTTTAGATAAAATATATCGCCCTCACCACCACAGCATATTTTAGAATAGGAGCAAGACCCATGGCTGTTCAAAAAAGTCGTAAAAGCCGCTCACGCCGTGATATGCGTCGTTCACACCATCATATGGATGTCGCTGAGTTAAGCGTCGACGCTACTACTGGTGAAAAACATCGTCGTCATCATATGACTAAAGATGGTTTTTACCGTGGCCGTCAATTATTCAAAGCGAGCCAAGAAGACTAATTTACAATCATTTATAGTGATTGTGGTTTAATATAAGAGCTAAGCCTTACTAATGTCCTTTATAGCATTAGTGACGCTTGGCTCTTTTTTTATGAGTAAGTTTAGGTACAAGAAGGCTGAAAATGTCATTAAAACCGTCGCAAACCGTTAAAAAGCAAGGTAAACCTGATATGCCTCTTCGTATTGCAGTTGTGTTTCCTGGCCAAGGTTCGCAAACTGTAGGTATGCTAAATGAATTGAGCGAAGAGTATCCTATTGTTATTCAAACTTTTGCTGAAGCTAGTGCAGCATTAGGATATGATTTGTGGGCTGTATGTCAGGATGAAGAGGCGTTGGCAAAAACTGAAAATACTCAGCCGGCGTTATTGGCAGCCAGTATAGCTATTTGGCGTATTCTTAAAGAAAATGTAGAATTGGAGCCATTATACTTTGCAGGTCATTCATTGGGTGAGTATAGTGCACTTTGTGCCGCTGGTGCTATAGATTTTGCCGATGCAATTCAATTGGTTCATGCGCGTGGTCAATACATGCAGCAAGCTGTAGTAGGGGTGGATACCAAAATGGCCGCTGTGCTAGGTTTGGAAAATAGCCAAGTGATCAGTGTTTGTGAGCAAGTAGAAAGCAATAATGATGATGCGGTGGTAAGCGCAGCTAACTTTAATAGCCCAGGGCAAGTAGTAGTGGCAGGTAACACAGTAGGCGTTGACATACTTAGCCAACACATACAATGTATGGCTAAAAGAATGGTACCTCTTAAAGTAAGCGTGCCTTCGCATTGTGCCTTAATGCAACCTGCTACAGATGCTTTGGCTAAAAAACTTGCACAGTGTGAGTTCCATTTGCCGCAAGTTCCTGTCATTCAAAATAGATATGCTGATGAAGAAAAAACAATAGCAGCCATTAAACAAGCGTTGACTGAGCAGCTAAGCAATCCAGTGCTATGGACTCAAACCATGCAGAAGTTTGCAGACAAACATATCAATATGTTTGTAGAATGTGGAGCAGGCACCGTACTAAGTAACTTGGCTAAAAGACAAGAGACGCCGATAACAACCTATCCGACAGATAAGCCTGAACGCCTTGCTAAACTATTTAATATATTGAATGAGGAATAGCCATGAGTCGTACGATTACTTTAGTGACTGGTGCCAGTCGAGGTATTGGTAAGGCAATTGCCAAACGCTTTGCTAAACAAGGTCATTTTGTTATTGGCACAGCGACCACTATTGAAGGGGCACAGTCAATTGATGAGTATCTGCATGATTCAGGGGGTATCGGTCGTATCTTGGATGTGACCAATCAAGAACAAATCGATAAACTATTTGAAGAGATTGAAAGTGTTTATGGCAGTGTGCAAGTATTGGTGAACAATGCTGGTATTTCACATGATGGCTTATTAATTCGCATGAAAGATGAAGATTGGAACAAAGTTGTAAATACCAACTTAACAGCCATTTATCGTATGAGTAAAAGAGCTATTAAAGGCATGATGAAAGCTCGTAAAGGGCGCATCATTAATATTACATCTGTAGTGGCTGAGATGGGCAATGCCGGTCAAGCCAATTATGCAGCAACTAAAGCAGGGGTAGAAGGCTTTAGCCGTACTTTAGCTCGCGAAATTGGATCAAGACAAGTCACGGTTAATTGCGTTGCACCAGGTCTTATTGAAACCGATATGACGGACGAATTAGATGAACGTTTATTGAACTCAATGCTTGATGCTGTCCCGGTTGGACGTCTTGGACAACCTGAAGATGTAGCTGCTGCAGTGTCTTATTTAGCTAGTGATGAAGCCAGCTATGTCACCGGAGCAGTTATTCCTGTTAATGGTGGTATGTACATGTAATCTAGTTGTGATTGAATTAGAATTACAGACTCACTTTTGCTATTATACGAAAGGCTCTACACACTTAACATATTGGTTGTTATATCTTGATATATGGTTCTTTTAAGGTATGATTATTTAATTATA
>NZ_JAGLBC010000217.1 GCF_018260395.1 Psychrobacter sp. | reverse complement strand
ATAGTAATAAACACCACCATCATCATGACAAAACCTTTGGCAACAAAAGGCCAACTGCCATAGTACTGACTGTCTAAACTTTGCAACTTGTAATACAGAGCCTTTAAATCAAAACGTCTTGTTTTAGACTCAGCTTTTTGTCGGTTCAATGATGGCTTATTTACTATCCGAGACAGTTCATTATCAAAAGGGGCACTCATTGATCTGCCTCATTTTCTTTGCTTATTTGTTCAATGTTTTCAGTATTTTTTAAACGGCTTGCCTCGTTTCCATTGTTTCCATTGTTTCCATTTACAGATTGTGAGGAAAAGTCACTTTTGGCATGCTGATTGAAAAGCATGGCCTTGATTTCAAAATCGACATAATGCGAATTGTTTGTAGGGTTATTAGAAGACGAAAGTGGGACTTCATTCGCCATATTTTGAGAGTCTCTAGTGCTATTTGACAAGGACTGACCCACTGCATTTGAATTTTTGATATAAGTTAGTTTTGCTTGTTGCAGTCTCTTATTTTGCTGTAAATAAGTTACCAGTTTTGATACTTCCTTTGATTCGCTAGCCTTTCCGCGAAATATTATGGCCTCTTGTTGTCCTACTATGGCAGTCAAATACATGGTTTTAGGTATTATTGAAGATAATTGTGACCAGAGTTGCCCTATGCTGCTGCGATGACGACCTAACCGAGTAACTTCAGTTAGCTGTGCTGATATTTGCTGTTGATGTTGCTTAGATGATTGATGGGTTTTTAAGGTGGCTGCTAAAATAGTATTTTTATCGCTCAGTTTTTTATTGGCTAAAACAAGCTGAGTTTCAGCTTGATCCAAATTACGCCAAACGCCAGCGACAATCAATAACGAAAAAATAAAAGTTAAAATCAAAGATAACCTAAACTGCTTATTTTTATAAAGTCGTCGTTTCTCGCGCCAGGGCATTAAATTAATAGTTGCCATTACTAATATGGCTTAGACATTTGACAACGCATGGCAAGACCACAAGCGGTCATTAATTGCGACGCTTGTTTTAAGAGATTTTGAGTATCAATAGAGGAGTCTATGACCATGGATGAAAAGGGATTGACTAAATATACTGGCAAATTCATTTGACGTTGTAGACTGCTATCAAGATTTGGTAATTGGCTCCCTTCGCCACTTAATAAAATATGCTCAATCTCGCAATCTGGATCTGTTAACGCATACTGCTCAAAAGCAACTTTGATATATTCAATAAGTGTATCTATAAATGGCTGCCAGATCGTTTCCTCCCAATCTAGTTCGTTTTTATTGCTAAGCGATTGTAGATTAAGACTAGCTTGCTCAGCTGCATCAGCTGATAAATCATAATGCGAGGCGATAGAGCGTGTTAAATGGCTGCTGCCAAATAGCTGTTCTACTTGATACTCAAATTGGCCATGGTGAGCAATATATACTGTAGATCGATTGTGTCCTATATCTACCAATACTGTGATATTAGTTGAGTCCGTCACTATAGAGTCATTGCTATTGCTATTGCCGTTTTGAAGAATAAACTGCAAAACGCGCTGCTTGGCCTCACGATCAATGTCTATAATATTTGGTTTTAGTCCACCGAACACCAAAGCATCACAATACTGATCAAGGTATTCTGTACGTGAAACCACCAATAAAATCTTATTAAAATCGAAACCTAAGTCGGATTGACCCAATACTTCAAAGTCTAGACTAACCTCAGATAATGGATAAGGAATATACTGGTCTGCATCTACTCGAATTTGTGCATCAATATCTAATTCAATTAATTCGGCAGGCATATCAATTTCACGAGTGATCACTAAATTGTCTGATAAAGCAGTGGCCGCTTGCTGAGTTTTGCAATTAAGCTGCGCTACCAGTTTTGCAATCTGATGTCCCATACGCTCACTATCAATGATTTGATTGTCTATTACTTCGCCTTCAGCCAACTCAATAATGCCATAAGTCAACAAATGGTACTTCTTTTTTTTAAAAGCCAACTCTACAAGGCTTACTTTACGGTCATTAAAAGCTATTCCTAACAACGACTTTGGTTTCGTTAAAAACAGCCTCAAATTTAAAATCCTTTTTATATTTTCTTTTGATAAATTCTTTGCTACGTTTAAAATGGTTTTAGCATACTTAATAAATCTAGCCAATATAACCAATGTTAAGCCAATAAGGGCAACTACCCTAATAATTTAATAGGCCGTTGTCAAGAAATTAGTAAATTTTATTTAATTTAATTATTAGTATTTTACACAAATATCATCTCTTAACTTAACAGGCTATTCCTGTTAAAGCTGTAAATATCCTCTAAACTGTCTGCTGCAATTTTTGCTAAATGAGCTTAGATTTTTATAATGAGACTGGGTTTTTTGTTATAAAATACGCTTATTTTTATTTTAAAACTTAGTTCTTTAGTTAGTTTTATTGTTAGGTCTATAAGATAACGCTGATTTGCTTTAT
>NZ_JAGLBC010000216.1 GCF_018260395.1 Psychrobacter sp. | reverse complement strand
CCTGCATAAAGCGGGCACCTTTAGCAACGCCATCTCCCGTCAAGCTAAACGCATGAATAACTGGATGAAAAGCATTTTGCAAAGCCTCAGCAGAGGGTGGCGACTCGTATAAATTTATCCACTGCTCACGGTCACTGGGGGCAAAGGTGGTTTGCAATAGCCCAATCAATAACTGGTATCCTGCACCTTGAAAGTCCAGACGGGGGAAGTCTATTTCTTTAATGTTAGGGTCAGATAATTGGGCGAGTGTAATTTTTGTTTTTTGACCGTCTTGGGTGACGACGGGTAGCCATGCATCCGTGATAATATTCATATAACGTCCTGTTTTTTTTGTCGTGGCAATGCAAATTCCTAAACCTGTGCTAGCTAAGATATTAGCGGAAAGCGGGATTGGCTACAGTAAAAAGTTAAGCATGAAGTAAAGTAAAAGAAAAGACTCTTCATCTATACCCCTACTTAACAACTGGATTTAAGTCAGTAATTAAGCAACTGAATTAATAATAGCTTAGCTAGAATAAAGATACAAGGTATTTATTCGAAGCTTCTTTCGAACTCCAATCAGAAATTATTTTATTTTATTTTTCAAGAGTTAAAGAGAGGTATAATTCTTATTCCCAAAATAGAAGCTCTTGTTAAAATTAAGTTGAAACATTGGTTATATAGGGATGAACCGCTTCTTTCGAAGTCAGAAAACCGTTCCCCACCAAGGTGGGGATTTTCATGCCAGTTCAATCAATCCCTTATTCGTATCATACAAAAACTTAGTATCGCTGCTAGGCATCCATAACCTTTTATAATTCAGTCCTCGATAACGTGTCTTAAGTTGCTCCTGCACACCATCTGGCAGCTTGGCCAGTTTGTCTGCCATTTTTTCGCTAATCTTGAGTGTGCTTAATTCGATGGCAAAGTCGCTAGAATCAGCATAAAAAATTTCAGCAGCAGATAGCCAGCTATCTGTAAGCGTTGCCGTATTTAAAATAACCACCTCACACGTTGGCATTTCTTGATAGCGAGTACCCACCTCACTATTGGCCGTCGTTTCATTAGAGAACCACCTAGATTGACTTTCTTTACTATAGCCTTTTTGCCAATCGATAAGCATATCTTTGGCACTATACTTTTTGCGGTTTTGTTGGCTAACATCGGCTTTACTGGCTGCTTGTAGTACCTCTGGGATTAACTCTTGCGCCTTATTAGAATAAACGGATTCAATCAATAAACGGGCATCCTTGGGCAAATCAAGACAGCGTTGCTGCATTAAAATACGCATGGTGAGCCAAAGTTGGCCTGTGTGCTGATACACGTATTGGCTTTTGGCAAAGACATTGCTATACCATTTGTCATCAATGGGTGTTTCAGTAAATTCTGGTGCTAATATCATTAGCGTGGGCTTTGGTCTAACAGAGTGCTGTAAATCATTGTTTTGCGCTTTAGCATTGACGACTCTATTGCCACTCGCATCCCGTTGATGTCGATGCAGCCTGCCCGCGCGTTGAATAATATAATCAATCGGGCATAAATCGCTAATCATCACATCTGCATCGGCATCTAGCGACTCTTGGAATACTTGTGTAGCTATCAATATCTTGCCGGCACGCTGTTTGGCGGTACTGTGCTTGCCAAAGCATGCTAAAACCTCGTTTTCAATACGTTTGCGGTCAACTAGGGCAAAGCGGCTGTGAAATAGTAATATATTATCAGATGCTATACCTGCGGCTAACAAGTCATCATAAGCATTAATCGCATCGGCGACTGTATTGCGCACCCATACCCCGCATTGCTGGTTTTGCGCCGCTGTCACCAAATAAATTACGGCATCCGTAGGCGCATGTATAAAATCGACCGCTAAGCAACGGGCTACCCGCTCTGGGCTAGTAATAGCCACCTCGTTGACTAGATCAACACCGTCACTTGCCCCAGCGATAACCTGCGTTGCTAGTGGAAAATGGTCACACTGGGTTTTGTCTTCAACCGCCTCGGTGCTGTATTCAAGTTGCTCGGCATCCAACCACAATTTAGCCAATGCTTCGCGTTTATCGAGGCTTAACGTTGCCGTGAGTAAAATAGCATGCCCGCCTTGATGCAGATGGACTTGCAACAGCGATTGCAATAACTCAAACATATAACTATCAGCACTGTGCACCTCATCAAATATCAATACTTTATGATGCAGCCCAAATAAGCGTAACGGCTGATGCTTTTTAGGTAAAGCAGCCATTAACGCTTGGTCTATTGTGCCCACGCCTATATCTGCCAATAATGCCCGCTTATTGCTGCTGGCAAACCAAGCATGGCATTGACTGTTAATGCTATCGCCCGTTTCTTCAGAGCCTTTTTGAGTATTTTTATCGTCATTAGCATTCGCCAGCAGTCGCTGAAAGGTATCATTCATGTTTTTACTCCCATGTGCTAAAACCAAAGACGGCGTGGACGTCGATTCAGTACTAGCACTGGATG
>NZ_JAGLBC010000215.1 GCF_018260395.1 Psychrobacter sp. | reverse complement strand
CTATTTATAATGAAAAATGTTTTATCTGTCACGGTAGTGACGCTAAAGGTAGTATCGATGTAGGTGCTCCTAACCTAACAGATGGCATTTGGTTATATGGTGGTGATCGCGAAACTATCCAAGAAACTATTCGTAATGGCCGTGGTGGTGTTATGCCACAGTGGGAGACCAAGTTAGGTAACGAGCGTATTATGTTATTGGCAGCTTATGTTTATTCGTTGTCGCATAATACTGTTGTTGCGCCAGCAGAAGCCGGTTCAAAATAAGTTTTTTGATACTTGAAAGTTTTAACTTTTAAGCTTGAAATGGATAATGTCAATCATGAAGGGGGCTGTTAATACAGTCCCCTTTATCTGTTTTAGTAACTCAGGGCAAACGCACACTTTTCTGGAATTCCATTTAAAATCAAATAGTTATAAATTTAGGTTTTAATTTTCTGAATTTATAAGTCACTGAAAATATTAATTTTTTTAAAAGTATGCGTTTGCCCTGTTTAGTAACTACGAATTATAATTCATAACATACATTCATATTGCATTTTATAGCTTTTGCATCCATATACTATGTTATTGAATATTATTGTTTATTAAAAATCAGAATTTATCAAAAATTACTATTATTAAAAAATATGATTTGAATAACAGCCTTGGGTTAGTATGAGCTTAAGCGAAGTTACCCAATCAATGTTAAAATAGTGTCAGATCCCTTTGAGATACTAAAGTTATCTCTTCTATCGCCAGCATAATGGTTCTAATATTTAGAGGTACATTTATGTCAGCCCCCTCCGCTAATAGAATACCTGTTCATGATGTGGATGCCACAAAAAAACGTATTCATCCCCGTTTTACCGATGGTTTTTACCAACGCATACGTTTGTTCAGTATGTATTTTTTGCTGGCCTTATTTTTGATTCTACCTTGGATAAAATATGATGGTCGTCAAGCTATTTGGTTTGATGTTCCGAGCCAGCATTATTATATTTTTGGGTTAACGTTATTTCCTCAGGACTTTTTCTTTATAGCCGCCTTTTTTATGATTGCAGCCTTTACCCTATTTATGGTAACTGTGTATGCAGGTAGGGTTTGGTGTGGTTATGCTTGTCCTCAAACTATTTGGGTACATTTATTCCAACATGTTGAAAAGTGGGTCATTGGGGATAGAAATAAACGTATTAAGTTCGATATAGAGCCAAATTCAGCCAGTAAAATAGCTAAAAAATTATTGATATATTTTATTTGGTTTTTAATGGCTTTGATTACAGCTTCGACTTTTGTTAGCTATGTGGCTGGTACTAAATTTATATATGGTAGCTGGCAAACCTTGGGCGGTTTTCCAATTCCAGATTGGCCAACTTGGATTTGGGTATCGATGTTTATATTTACCTTTGCTACTTATGCCAACGCAGCTTATATGCGTGAATTTATGTGTATTCACATTTGCCCTTATGGTCGTTTTCAAAGTGTGATGTTTGATAAAGATACTTTGATCGTGTCTTATAACTATAATCGTGGTGAGCCTCGTGGAGCCCGTAAAAAAGGTACCCATCCAGATAACCTAGGCGACTGTGTAGAGTGTACAATGTGTGTTCAGGTATGTCCGACAGGTATTGATATACGGGACGGTTTGCAAGTTGAATGTATTCAGTGTGCAGCCTGCCTTGATGCATGTAATGAAATTATGGACAAAGTAGGCTATCCACGTGGACTTATCCGTTATACTACTGAAAGACAATTGGTTGAAAAAGAGAAAAGTCGTTACCTACGTCCTAAATTATTTGCTTATTTATTATTGTTGACTGTACTTATAAGTGTGGTTGCTTATTCTTTAATAGAGAGAGTGCCACTTCAAATTGACGTTCGAGGTGATCGTAATCAATTGTCATCTACGAATACTGAGGGTCAGATTGTTAATAGCTATGTGATTAAAGTCACCAATAAGACTCAAAAATCGAATGATTATGTACTAACAATAACGGCTCCTAAAGGATTTAATTTAATGACTCGTTTTAAAAGCATACCTCTTGATGCAGGTGAAAGTTATGATATGCCGGTTAGTATTGCAGCTGATCCCAAGGTAATTACTCAAAGTGAAACACCTATTACCTTTAATGTAGATAGTAAAGATGGATCTTATCATGCTTCAAAAACTAACGTTTTTACCTCTCAGATTACAAAATAGATTATCGGTTTCTTAATCAAAAGTTGTTTAAATAACTACAACTAACTCACTTTGATTGATTAGCGCTTAACCCGCCAGTTTAATAGGGTTTGACTCTATAAACTGGCACTTTATTGTATGAATACTGCTTAAGGCTGTTCTATGAAAAAATCCACCTCTCCTACCAATTTTGGGCATCAAGATACTCAACCTTGGTATAAGAATTACATGGTTATTATCTTCGTTATTGGTCTGCCTTTATTCGTAGTGGTATCGTGTTTATGGTTTGTTTATTATTCTG
>NZ_JAGLBC010000034.1 GCF_018260395.1 Psychrobacter sp. | reverse complement strand
TGCCAAATGCCTAAACTTGCAATACTTACTTTTTCAATATATTAGAATTAAAGTGATGCACTATAAAATCAAACCGCCTTAATTAATATAAACCATAAAATCTTATTGCTAAATTAAACTCAATTTAGCCTTTTTTATTAGTTTCATCTTCTTTAACTTTTTGTTTAGCTTCTTGTTCATTAAAGCTAGCATCAGATTCAGACTCTTTATTAGCATGCTTATCGTCATCAGTATGAAACTCATAACTTTCTTGAGTTTCTGCGCCTTTGGTTGGATCCTTAGGTTCTTCTCCAAATAACTCAGCTACTTCATCGCTAACTTCAGGCTCATCATTGACTTTATTTTGATCGTTTTTATCTGTTGCTTGGTCAGAATTATCGGTTTTATTTGAGCTTTCTGTTGTAGAAGCCTGTTTATCGCCAGTATCTTTTTCAGATTGTTTTTGAGACTCTTTGGCTGGTTGTGATTGCTCGTCCGTATCAACTTCTGGATTAGCGCCATTACTATTAGCACCATTACCATTAGTACTATTATTATTAGTACCATTGGTTAAGGACTGTTTTGCTGCAATAGGTTCTGGTCCAAAGGTTGCTTTAGCGACACCAATGACTTGATCAATTAGATAACTGTTATAATGTACCGTGGTAGCAACTGATACAAGCGGTAAGAACTTACCTAACCAGGTTAAATTTATTTTATCTAAATCAAAGTTAAATTGTTCTGCTAGCTTGTCAACTTGTTGTGCATAAAATTGCACACTTGGATTAATAAGACCCAATCCTTTAGTTAACTCACCTCGTAAGCCATTATTATCAGAACTTTCTACCAAGCCTTTAACAACTCCAAGTGCGGCTTGAATAGTTTGTTTCTCTTGCATTTTACTAAGGTCTGCACTGCCCAATACCGCATAGGCCATTTTCACACCTTGTTTGCCTGTTAAAGGCTTATCGTAAACTGTAGCCAATTGATATACAGTACGTAGAGAGACCAACAATAACCATAGAGTATCTGCTAACATTCCAGGAAGACCTGCCAAACCTGTTACGCCGCCCATAGTCGCTAACGCACGGTTTTGATTGGCAATATCACGAGCCAATGCATTACGCTCTTGATCCGTTAGCCCTTGGATACCTTCAAAACGTTGTTCACTGGGTAAATCAACTTCACTCCATGTCGCTGCTAATTTAGCTACCTGAAAGAAAAGACCATCGGAAGCTTTTTGAAAAATGCTATCTGGTACTACTTTTTTTGCATATTTGCTATAGGTGGTAAAACGGCTACCCAGTAGTTGTTCTGAAGTTTTTAAGGTTTGTTGGCTTAATAAGTTATTAACCTTACTATTTTGATAATCTGATAAATCTACTGCCTTAAACTGACTGGCTTTACCAGATTTAGCATTTAGGCTGTCCAACATTGAGCCAAAGCGCTCTAAACCACTACGTGCCACATTACCTACAGCGTCAACGCCTTTAATGACTTTATTACTCTTATTAGATTTTTTTGATTTATTAGCCATAGAAAACTCTTCCTAAAAATGTAATTGGTTGATGAATGGATTTATAAATAGTTTCAGTTTAAAGCCATACAATAAGCCAAATAAGGAGCTTAAAGAGAGACTTAACACTGATTCTTACTTAAATAAAATAATTAAATAACTGACTTAAACAACTTACAATGAATAACGTACAATGTTAATTTATTATCAAATAATATATCCATAAATTTGAGCAGTATTATTAATTTTATGTAATTAAAAACAATATATCAGTTGAAACAGTGTTATCACTCTTTAGCTCAATGTAAAATAGCCAATTATTAGTGCTTTATATAATCAATATATGCTTATTATTTGCTTATCAGTATATCCTTATTATTTGCTTAATAGCTGACCCTATAAAATACATTATTGACAGTTATAATTTTGCGTGCATCGTTTAAACCCATTGAGCTTTTATGATTTACCACACTTTTTCATTCGCAAACCTGCCTGCCCATGAGCTTATGCCGCATTTGGCTAGTTTTTTGGAGCGTCATAGCCATTGTAAGTTATCTTGGCACCTTTGTTGGTTAAGTAATGAATCTCAGCCCGTTATTGGTTTATTGCCAATAAAAGCATGGACGGCTTATACAAGCTCTCAAATAGATTCAGCTTTAAAAATTGAAGTATTAAAAACTTCTCGGCATATTGAGTTAAATAAAACCAAGGCTCACCCTTATGACAATAGCACTCCTAACCATGGCTCAATCCATTCTAACAATTTTAATGCCGAGCATATCAGTAACGAACATGTCAGTTACCACTTAACCTATAATGAATGGATCGAAGAACTAATAAGTTATTGCAATGACAATCAAATTCAAAACAATGACTTAGACTTTGATTGTCAACAATCCACTACCTTCCCATCTTATCAAAATGGATTAATAGGATTTATAGGCTATGATATCGGCGCTAAAGCTTTAGCGCCTAATACTGACATTGCCATGGCTGATCAACCGTCTGCTTTCTTGGCTCATTATGATATATATCTTAAGCCTGCAAAATCCCAAGGTTGGGCACTTCATATCAATAGTAATACGTCTAAGATTGTGAAAGATACAGTACTTTATTATCTGCAACTATTTGACGAGCAGCTACTTGATTTAATAAAACAATCTAATCTTTCCCCTGCTCTACCTTTAAAAGCATTATGGAATTTAGAGCAATATACCCAAGCTTTTAATCAAACTCAAAATTATCTATATCAAGGGGATAGCTATCAAATTAACCTTACCCAAAAATGGCAAGGGAAATTAGAATCTGTGACAAACGATCTTTTTTCAAAAGTTAACGATATTCAAAACCCAAAATTGATTGATTATTTACCACAATTACAACAGAAAACTATGGCACCCTTTGCCGGTTATTTAGGTGTTAGCAAAACAATAACTGCTCTGTCACCTAAAAGTGGTTTTGAATTTGAATTATTGAGTTGTTCGCCTGAATTGTTTGTAGCGTTTGATCGGAATGAACAAGGTCAACAGAAGATTATTACCAAACCTATCAAAGGCACTTTACCGCGTGGTAGCAGCGCAGAACACGATGAACAATTAAAAAATAAATTAGTAAACAGTGAAAAAGACAAAGCTGAAAATGTGATGATTGTCGACTTATTGCGTAATGACTTGGGAAAATATGCAGAAATAGGCAGTGTCAAAGTGCCTAAAATTTTTGCCATTGAAAGCTTTAGTAATGTGCATCATATGGTTAGTACTATTACTGCTACCATCAAAAAACACCACCACCCGTTGACCGTATTATTTAATAGCTTGCCGGCTGGATCTATCACTGGCACTCCAAAGAAAAGAGCAGTTGAAATCATTAGTGAGCTAGAAGTTGCGCCACGTGGGGCTTATTGTGGCACTTTAGGTTATATAAATTTTGACGGCACAGGTCAATGGAATGTGCTTATTCGCTCACTACAGTCAAACTCAAAGGGAGAAGTTGCGCTATGGGCAGGTGGTGGTATTACAGTGGGCTCAAAATGTAATGCAGAATACCAAGAATGTCAGGATAAGGTAGGAAACTTATTGGCAGTATTGAGCCCTAAAGAGTAATGTTAGACACCCGTATAAGGTGGAATTTACAAATAAGGCCAGAAATGACTCTGGCCTAATTAATGCAGCTATTGTTTTAAATCTAGTTCTTATTTTAAAGCTGATTCTTATTTAAAACTAAGTGTTATTTTAAAGCCTAATATGATTTCAAAAATAACTAGAGTAAAAAATTGCGGTAATTTAAATCTATTGAAATTATAACTTACAGTATTTAAGACTAAAACAAATAGATATTTATAGCATTAAATGCTTTCATATATTTAAGCTTTACGTTCTCAAAGTTTGCGGTTAAAAAAATTAAAATCTGTCAAACTAGACTTCTACAGTTTGCTTTAACGCCTCAATCAAACGCTGATTTTGTTCTGTAGTCCCTACAGTGATACGCAAGTACTCCTTAATTCGGGGTTTATCAAAATATCGAACTATAACCCCTTGTTCACGCAAAGCTTGTGCTATTTCACTGGCATTACCTTGTTGAGGACGCGCAAATATAAAATTCGCTTGCGACGGTAACACGCTAAAACCTAGCTCATTTAAGTCACTAACCAACTGTTGACGCAACTCAATCACTTGACGACAGGTCTGCTCAAAATATTCCACATCTTTCACACTGGCAAGCGCACCTGCTTGGGCCAAGCGATCTAACGGATAGCTATTAAAGCTGTTTTTCATTCGGGTCAGTGCTTCAATCAACGAAGGATTACCAAACGCCATACCTACTCTTAATCCAGCCAAAGAGCGAGACTTAGAGAAGGTTTGGGTCACCAATAAGTTATCATGCTTATCAATTAAGCCAACGGCTGACGCTGACTCTTGGTCAGCAAAATCAATATAAGCTTCGTCAATAACGACTACTGCATTGGGATGCTCTGTAACCAATTTTTCAATAGCTTCCAACGACATTAAGATACCGGTTGGTGCATTAGGGTTGGCAATAATGATACCAGAACAAGGTTGACGGTAATCACTACTTTCGATGCTAAAGTCGGCAGACAAAGGTATTTTGACTAAATTAACACCAAAAGTGTCTGCATAGACAGGATAAAAGCTGTAGCTGATGTCGGGCGCCAATACAGGACGCTCTTTCAAAAAGAAACTTGCGAATACCAAAGCTAATACTTCATCGGAGCCATTGCCAACAAACACTTGATTGATGTCTAAGTTATACACTTGCGCCAAAGCCTGTCTTAAATCATTTGATTCAGGGGCTGGATATAACCTGAGCTGGTGGGCTTGATTGATCAAAACAGATGTAATTGCCTCGGCTACTTTTGGTGATGGTGGAAATGGATTTTCATTGGTGTTTAACTTGCATAGATTCTCATGTTGGGGTTGTTCACCTGGCACGTAAGGGTTTAAATTACGTGCTTTGGTGGACCACAAACGGGTATCAAGTTTAAATTCCATAATCTTTATCACTTATTATTAGTATAGATTTATTGCATAGGCTGTTGATTGATTTTGATAGACCTATCATTTCAAATTTTCTAATTAATTAGCTCATGCTATATATTGTGTTCAAGTAAGACTTTACATCTAATAACATATCTTATCACGCTGATAACCTATAAACGCTAGTAAACGTAGATGATAGCGAATAAGTTAATTCTAAGCGTCAGTTGTTGTCGCTATAACTTTCGACATTAATATAGCATAAATTCATTAAAGCATTGAAGGCGATTGATTCTTTTGAACTTATTTTAACTATTAACTATTTTTAACTCTGAACTACCTTTAACTTTGAACTAGTTTTAGCTCCAAACCCTCATTCGTTCCACTAGGAACGAAATGAACCCTATTCGCTACGGAAACGTGCTGAGCGGGCATGCGCTTCAAGGTTTTCTTGCATTGCTAATGTATCGGCCACTTTTGCCAAGAATTTTGAACCTTCAACAGAGCAATATATTATCGATGATTTCTTTTGAAAATCATATACTCCTAGTGGTGAAGAAAATCGTGCTGTGCCAGAAGTTGGCAACACATGATTTGGCCCTGCACAATAATCACCAATAGCTTCTGGGGTATGTCGACCCATAAATATTGCTCCAGCATGGCGAATATCATTCACTAATTCATCAGGATTATCCAGTGATAACTCTAAATGCTCAGGCGCAATACGATTTATAACTTCAATACCTTGTGCTCGGTCTTTTACTAAAATCAAGGCGCCACGGTTGTGCAAGGCTTCACGTGCAATATCCGCTTTTGGCAATAATTCAAGTGCTTTCTCAATTGCTTGCTCTACCTCACGTAATTGCTCAGGACTTGTGGTGACAAAAATAGCTTGGGCTACTGTGTCATGCTCAGCTTGAGACAATAAATCCATTGCCAACCATTCTGCATTATCGCTAGCCTCACCTTCTGCATAGACCAAGACTTCAGAAGGACCAGCTATCATATCAATACCGACTTGGCCAAAGACAGCTCGTTTGGCAGCAGCAACATATTTATTACCGGGTCCAGTTATTTTATCAACCTGAGGAATGGTTTGTGTGCCATACGCTAAGGCCGCTACTGCTTGTGCGCCGCCAATAGTAAATACTTTATCCACTCCTGAAAGATATGCAGCGGCCAATACCAAAGGATTCAACTCTCCTTTTGGCGCCGGTACTACCATGATAACTTCGCCCACACCGGCAACTTTAGCAGGGATAGCATTCATTAATACCGATGAAGGGTACGAGGCGAGACCTCCAGGAACATAAATACCCACTCTATCAAGAGGAGTAACTTTTTGACCTAAGCGGTTGCCTAACTCATCTGTATAATCCCATGAAGACTGTGCCTGATGTTGGTGAAAACTTGTAATACGCTCGGCTGCAATAGCTAAAGCGCTTTTAACTTTAGCACCTAATGTCTCATATGCTGCTTTTAAATCTTCAGCTGTTAAAGCTAGCTGCTGCATGCTAGTAGCAGGATGCGCATCGAATTTTTGGGTTAAAGCTAATACCGCTTCATCACCCATGCTACGAACTTGCGCGATAATATCATCAACGGTTACTAATAAATGTTTGTCATTCACGGTTTCAAAAGCTAGCAATTCAGCTAACTGTTTATCAAAATTAGCATCAATGCTGTTTAGAGTACGCATGAAAAATCCTTGTGCTGAGGCTTAAAATATTAAAGATTTGAGGTTACATTAATGAGGACTTGATTAAAAAAATACCAGTGTAACATGTACAATTTTTGATGTTTTAACAAGCTAGTTTAAAACAATAGTCGCTGCCAGTTTGATTTTCCAATAATCTAAAACAGCTTAAGTTTAAGCTCAAACACTATAAGTGTAGCGCTTTTGGGTGTCAATAGGCGTATGCAATTGGCTTAGCTGATGCTGATGCTTTAGTTCCTTATGTTACTTTATTTTGAGATGCATAAGGTTATTACCTGTTTGTTTAAGTATCTCTAAAATACCATCATGGACGGCATATTTGAAAGTTATATATAATTGCCCTTTTTGGCAACTTAGAGCCCTACTTTGTTATCTACAAAATTTTGTTATTAATTTTAATGTCACAATGTTACGTTATTGTAATCCATGGATGTTCCTTTTTTTCCCTCTTTGCCTATTCTGAGAACCTAAATATGATAACGACTACCAAACTATATAAAAATATCGTGTTCACTACGCTGACCGCCTCTGTATTGGCATTATTAAGTGGCTGTAGTACGCCACTAGCAACGCAAGACGGTTCGATACCTGTGAAGCCGGCAATTGGTAAAACTCAAAATTCACCTATATCAGATTTAAATATCGCCATCGCCAACTATCAACAAGGTACTAGCTTACCCGCCACAACATTGTTACAAGTACGTATTGGTAACAGCGATGATATGGTAGAAATCCGCAATGGCGGTTACGGTTCTGATGCGGCAGCTAATCCTGCTAATCCTATGCAGTTTTATGTGCTAACCGACCGTGGGCCTAATGCAGATTATGAAGGTAAAGAAGGCAAAGGCAAGCAGTTTCTAACGCCAAACTACACACCGCGTATTGGGCTATTTGAGCTTAAAACAGACGGGCGTATTGAAAAAATTAAAGAGATTTTACTAAAAGATACTGCTGGTAACCCTATTACTGGTTTGCCCAATAGCTCAAAACTAGGCGGTACTGGTGAGCTCGCCTACGATGTACAGGGTAAAATCATTGCTACCGATGCCTCTAAGCCTTTTGATGAGAAGAGTAATCCTAGTAAAACCGACAACTTTGGTTTAGATTCAGAAGGGCTAGTCGCTTTAAAAGATGGCACCTTTTGGGTAAGTGACGAATATGGTCCGCATCTGGTTCATTTTGATGCCAATGGTCGTGAAATTAATCGTATTAACGCCTTTGAATCTGATGAGCGCAACAATGTGATTATTAATGGCAAAAAGATATTGCTACCCGGCGAGTTTGCAAATCGCCGCGCTAATCGTGGTATGGAGGGGCTAACCATCACTCCAGATCAAACCACTTTAGTGGGCATTATGCAGTCGACCCTAGCCAATCCCGATAAAGCGGTTACTAAGCAAAATATTACTCGCATAGTGACAGTAAATTTAAAAACTGGGGATATTGGGCAGTACTTATACAAACAAGAAAAAGCAGAAAATTCTAACTCTGGCATTGTCGCTTTAGACAACCGTCACTTTTTAGTGATTGAGCGTGACGGTGAGTTTGAATTACAAAAACCAGGGGCTCAAAAGCATATTTATAAAATTGCCCTAGACGGGGCAACCAATTTAGAAGCCATTATGCCAACTGCAAATGTGCAACAAGATAGCCGCCTTGGGTTAACTCTTGCCGGCAAAACTGTTGAGCAGTATCTAAGTGCTGCGGGCAATAGCGATGCGGGCTGGACAGCACTCACAACTACAGGTATCAAACCGGTTAGCAAAACATTAGTGCTTGATGCAGTTAAAGCTTTTGGATATCCCCATGACAAGCTTGAAGGTATGTGGCTAATGGGCGACGGACGTTTAGGGCTATTAAATGATGACGACTTTGCCACTTGGTCAAACGACAACGTACTTGAACAAAAATATCTTGACAGTGCTATGACCGATATAGACAGTGATCGCTTGTATATTGCAACCGGTTTAGACTATTAAGTTTAAGTCAAACCTTAGTTAAATTGATCTCGTTTAAATTAGCTAACTATAAAAAAACACCGCCCATCAAAATAAATAGGCGGTGTTTTTTTATGGGTGCGATCATGAAGACTGAGTTAGCAGCGTCTAAGTATAGCAGCGCTTAGATTTAGCGACTAAGCCTAGTCATTACTAACCAATACTGTGTTTGAAGCTTTCAAGTATGGGCGAGAGCAAGTCGAATTTACGCTTATAGCTGACTTGGTTGACAATTAAACGTGAGGAAATATCAGCAATATGCTCTAACGGCTCAAGACCGTTAGCACGCAAAGTATTACCGGTATCAACCACGTCAACAATTAAGTCACCCAAGCCGACTAACGGCGCCAGCTCCATAGAACCATAAAGTTTAATGATGTCCACTTGCTGACCTTGACTGGCAAAATAAGCCCGTGCCACATTGACATATTTGGTTGCAATACGTAGACGACGGTTAGGTAATTCTGCCCCTTTAATACCTGCAGTCATCAATTTACACTGTGCAATTTTTAAATCAAGCAGCTCATAAACATGCTTTGCACCATACTCTAATAAAACATCTTTACCAGCGACTCCAAAGTCCGCTGCCCCATGTTCAACATACGTAGGTACATCACTAGCACGTAAAATCAATACTCGAACTTGGTCATGTGAGGTTGGAAAAATCAATTTACGTGATTTGTCAGGATCTTCCAAAAGCTCGATACCAGCAGCTTTTAATAAAGGAATCGTTTCTTTTAAAATTCGCCCTTTAGATAAAGCTAAAGTTAAGCCGTTATAATCACTATCCGCTTGATTCAATAATTCATTGGTATCAGTCATAGTAAGGTTTGTCTTAATTGATGAGAGTGTTTTTAGATTCGTTTGATGTTTACTACTGTTTTACATTAACTTATATTTTCATTACTGAAGCTATAATTTAACTCATGCTTAGTTTAACGAATGCTTAAAGTAAACCAGCTAATACTCAGCTTAACAGTTGAGTATTAACTACTTTAGAAAAATAATCGAGCATTAATTACTCGCCGCTCATTTCTGAGTTAGCTTTGTCCGTAACTGGATTAACTCGTTCAATTGTCACCCCTAAGCCACGCAACTTTTCTTCCACATTTTCATAACCACGGTCAATATGATAGATGCGATCAATTAACGTTTTACCTTCTGCTGCGGCGGCGGCCATAACCAAGGACATAGAGGCACGCAAATCTGTGGCCATTACGGGCGCAGCATTAAACGCCTCAACACCACGAATGATTGCTGTATGCCCATCCACTTGAATGTCTGCACCCATACGCATTAACTCAGGAACATGCATATATCGGTTTTCAAAGATATTTTCAATAACGGTGCTAGTACCGTCTGCCAAACAGCATACTGCCATTAATTGGGCTTGCATGTCTGTTGGAAAACCTGGGTGTGGCTGAGTACGAATATCAATCGGTTTAGGACGTCCGGTCATTTGTGCACGAATCCAATCTTTACCAGTAGTGATTGTAGCGCCCATTTCTTCAAACTTTTGTAGCACCGGTAGCAATAGCGAAGGGTCAGTATTTTTAGTAGTGACATCGCCTTCTGTCATCAAAGCGCCCGCTAAGTAAGACCCAGTTTCGATACGGTCAGCAACCACTGAATAGTCACAGCCTTTTAAACATTCAACGCCTTCAATGGTCAAAGATGAAGTACCTATACCTTTGATTTTAGCGCCCATAGCCACTAGCATATTTGCTAAATCTACCACTTCAGGTTCACGAGCACAGTTTTCTAAGATAGTGGTACCCTTAGCTAAAGTGGCTGCGATAAGAACATTCTCAGTACCTCCTACTGTAACCATGTCAAAGCCAAACTCGCAACCGATTAGACGACCGCCTTCTGGAGCTTTAGCAATAACATAACCATTTTCAACCCTGATATCAGCACCCATTGCTTCAAAAGCTTTAAGATGTTGATCTACAGGACGTGATCCAATGGCACAGCCACCAGGCAATGATACTTCTGCTTCGCCAAAACGAGCCAATAATGGACCCAAAACTAAAATAGAGGCACGCATGGTCTTAACCAGCTCATAGGGAGCGAAATGATTTTTGATAGTACTAGTGTCGCATTTAACAGTATTACCATCCTTTTCAATAGTAATACCGAGTCCTTTAATTAATTTAATTAAAGTACGAACATCTTGCAAAGAAGGAACATTATTCAATGTGGTGGGGGTTTCTGCCAAAATCATAGCAGCTAGAAGAGGTAAGGCCGCGTTTTTTGCGCCAGATATAGTGACTTCGCCTGCAATACGACTACGGCCTGTAATAAGAAATTGGTCCATTGAATACTATCCTAAACTAAATACAATAAAAAATTTATGAAAACTAACACTGGCGGCCAATATTTTATGGTGCCTAGTCTAGTCAGGTGACTCAATCAAATTATTGATTGGCTTGTTTCTCATCCCACTCTTTTGGGGTCAATGCTTGAATATTAAGAGCGTGTATCTGCCCACTAGCAATAATATCACCTACCAAACCATAGACAGCTTGTTGACGCTGTACCAAACGCTTGCCTTCAAAGCTTGAATCAACAACACGGACATCAAATTTATTGCCTTGATTTGCTGCTTGAATAAAGCCTTCTGGGAAATACGGTTGTAAAAATGCGATTAAGTCGTCAGCGTTCATGGCAACTACCTACCTATAAATAATAATTCAATTAGTAATAAAAACTTAGTTCTAAAAAATTAGTGCTAAGGAACGAGTAAAAAATAAAAAATTGGTTTGAGAAGATATTAAGGGCGTGTCCCTATTTGCAAATTAAATAAGTTATGGTCTAAAAATGGCTAACAAGCATTAAGTTGTCGATTATAGCAAGTGTAAAGGAGGTTTGGCTAATAGATGTTTATTTATAACAAGCAACTATGTCCAATATCACTTCTATTTAAATAAGTTTTCGCTAATTTAATTGCTGCTGTAAATAACTTAATAACTGTGGTCGTACCGAATTAACCCAGCTTAATGAAGTAGACATGGCAGCGATACTAGTAGCATGACTGGCACCTTTAATCTGTTCGGTAACCACATTAGCACCTGCTTTATTTAAGGCTTCAGTCATTTTTTCAGTATTGCTAATATGCACTACATCATCATTTTGAGCCGTCATCAGTAAATAATTAGGCTGTTTACCACTATTACCTGCCTTAATTAAACTATCTGGCATCACCTGTTCTGGACTTGAGCCTTCTGGAAAGACACTTCGCGAAGAGAACTTTCTAAAGTCATAGCTATAAGGCCCTGCAATCCCTACCACCGCTTTAATATTGCTTGGCTGTAACCCATAAGGCTTTAAAAAATCAGCATTTGAGACAGCGGCTACTACGTTAAATGCCCCTGCTGAATGTCCAATGACTGCCATTTTATTGGCATCGGCATAGAATTTGTTAGCATTGTCATATGTCCATGCAATCGCTTGAGCCGTATCTTGCACAAAGGCAGGATAGATATAATATGGTGCTTTTCGATAGTTTATAACAGCGGTCACATACCCCGCTCTCGCCAAGCTTTGACCCACAAAAGCGTATTGCTCTTTATTGCCATTTTCCCATGAGCCTCCATGAACAAAGACAATCAATGGATAGGTAGCTTTTGGCTGTTCATGGCTGTGTATAGCTTTGGCCAACGCTTTTGGATAATAGATATCTAAATTCTGATCAGGGTCATCACCGTAACTTACGTCTTTAGTAATACTGACTTCACCATTTGGACTAATCAAATTTAATAAGGTTAAACCTGATGAGGCATTGGCAGCGCTTTGGAAGGTAAAGAATGCCACGCCAGCCACTGCCAGTGAAACCGTCAATTTTCTATAATTGTGCATGATTTTTGGTAACCCTTTGGTTAATGTGTCTGTAGATGATGCGCCTGACGATAATGTGACTTTCGAAAATGTGCCTTGTAAAATGTATCAATCGTTAACTAATCAATAATATGTATTCAGATATAGGCTTAGTTTTGGTATCGTAACTTGCAACTATACAAGTAAAGCCATTCGACTGATTACCATTATCAAATTTACTTAAACGATCTATTTATTCTACTTATTTATTCTACATAGGGACTAGGATAAATATTTGAAGTGTCTCTCACCGGTGCGGATTGACTGTCAGCACTATTGGATAAGTTATTGTCTAAGTTGTTAGTTAAGTTATTAGGCGGATTATTATCAGATGGGCTATTTGGATAGTTAACAGTTGCCGCTTGTCTGGTAGCCTGTTGATTGATATAAGACTGATCTACAGAAGGCACCCCTTGAACTGGTTCTTCAATGTAACGAGGAGCTGGAGGCTCTAAATTTTTCTCTTGAATAACAGCATCTTCATTAATTATCGCTCCAGTATTGTCAATCAAATCTGTCAATAACACCAACTCTTTAATGCCTATCGTACTATTGATAATATTGATTAAATGTTCACGCTGAGCAGGGGTTAATTTACCCATAACATAGGTGATACCGTCATCAGTGACCACCTTAACTTGACTATTTTTTATGGCATTGTTGGCTAAAATCTTCGCATTTATCTTAGAGCTTAGATAAGCATCATGAATGGTATAACTGGCACCTCTAATATTTGCCACTTGCAATTTATTGTACAACTTCTTAACGTCTGGCATAGAGGCAACAATAGCTTCTACCTGTTTTTTTGAAGCTTCATCAGGCACTTCTCCAGTCAACAATACGGTACTATAAAAGCTGTTAACGCTCACTTGGCTATGTTCAGCAAAAATAGGACTAATACGACTGATATTAACTATCGCCGTATTTTCAATACTTTTATCCAAAATGCGCTGTGCCAAAGTTCTGTCTGTTGCGGGCACACCAAAGGTTTCATTTGGTGACTTTATGGCTTGCATTGACACACAGCCGCTTAATAAGCTGACACTTAGCATGGCACAAACAGTGCTACGTTTAATAGATTTATGGTCTGAAAACCAAGAACTTACCATTTTATAATATCCTTATTTATAGCTTCATCAACTATTTGTAATTAGATAGCTTTTAATTATAAAGCAAGGTTCGTATTTCTATCTTTTATCTGCCTTTTATCGATTTCATTTCTACGATACGAACATTTATTGTTGCAAAATATTTTGCCTAGTTTACCGTTATAAGTCCAATCTACCTTACATATTTGGTAACAAAACCTTAGTTTAAGAAACCTTGATGACGATAATCATGTAAGTTTAAATCTTTTCGGTTTAATGTCTAAGTTCTTATTTTAAGATATAAACCCATGATTTATAACTTTCTATTTTTCTTCGACTAGCTACCAAGCTTTCGCAATAAAAGCGCCCTGTATCCACTCAGGTTCACTTAATATGGCATCAGCCTTAATTGGCGCTTTAAAAGTCTTCGGTTTGTAGTTTTCTTCAGTTGCAAACTCATTGAAGGCTATTACATCAAATCGGCAATCCAAATGGGCATAGCTAGGATTACGGGTTAAAAAGAAACGAGCAGTTTTTATTATTTTTCGTTGCTTAGCAGCGGTTATACTCATCAAAGCATCTCCATAATTGGATACCTTACGTTTACGCACTTCTACGAATACCAAAGTATCCCAAGCTTGCCCTGGGTGTAACATAATTAAGTCAATCTCACCGACCTTAGATTGTTGCCAGTTTTTAGCGATAAGGGACAACCCTTTTTGTTGCAACAAATCTGCCGCAAGTTGTTCATAATTCCCCCCATGTCGCTGTTTGGGCGACTTTAGTAAGGCAGGGTTAGATGGCATAATTGGGCCTGTTAAATTGATAGGAGTGTAAGATATATTAGCACATCATGGTAAACTGTTAGCATGCTCCTCATTTGTTTATTCAAAATTCTAATTAAGGCCTTTTATGTCACAGCAAGATGACCTTCAGCAAGGTGCTCAGTATCAAACACATTGTAATAATTCCGTTGCCAAAGCATACTTATATATTGTCGCCACCCCTATTGGTAATATGGGTGATATCACGGCTCGTGCTATCGAAACTTTAAAGCAGGTAGATATCATCGCTTGTGAAGACACTCGTACTTCAGGCAAGTTGTTGTCAAACTTTGGCATCAGTACTCAGACTTGGGCGTATCATGAACACAATAGTGAAATTCAAACGCCAAAAATAATTGAAATGATCCAGCGTGGACACTCTGTAGCTTTAATCAGTGATGCTGGCACGCCCCTTATCAGCGATCCTGGCTATCAATTGGTACAATCAGCTCACACAGCAGGTGTTGGCGTAGTGCCAGTGGTGGGCGCTAGTGCGGCTATTGCTGCCCTAAGCGTGGCCGGCCTACCTTCGGATAAATTCTGCTTTGTTGGTTTTTTACCAGCCAAAACTCATGGCCGTGTCAAACAGCTTGAACAATATGCTGATCGTACCGAAACTTTAATATTTTATGAAGCGCCGCACCGTATTTTGGTAAGCCTTAAAGACATGGCTAACGTGTTTGGTGACAATCGCCCAGCTACTTTGTGTCGCGAATTAACCAAAACATTTGAAACCGTCAAAAAATCCACCTTAGGTGAATTGGTTCAATTTGTGGAATCAGATAACAATCAGCAAAAAGGCGAGATAGTATTGGTCATAGGTGGCGATGTTAACAATGACTCAGACGATAATAGTATTCATGATAAACTACTGTTACGCTTAATTGAGGATTTATCGGTCAAAAAAGCGGCGGCTTTGGCCTCTGATATTACTGGCGTGAAGAAGAATGCTTTATATCAAAGATTACTTGAATTGCAAAAAACTGAATAAGACTTAAGATTATGGTCTAATAAGAGCTGTGCTTACAAAGGCACAGCATCCCGATTTTTGAGCCATCCATAATGCGCCCATAACAGTAAGCTTGCAGCACTTCGATGAGGCGACCACGGCTCAGATAGCTCTTTTAATTGTTTGGGAGTAGGTCTAGTATCAAGCTTAAGTAAGTCCATCGCGCCCACTTTGATAGCTAGATCGTCCACCGCTAATACATCCGCTCGGCCTAAACTAAATAGTAGATACATTTCTGCCGTCCATCTACCTATGCCTGTTACTGCCGTTAAAGTAGTGATAACCTCTTCATCAGGCATAATTTTTAATGCATCAAAGTTAATATCATGCTCAATCAATGAGCGAAGATAGCGAATTTTTTGTCTAGATAAACCATTGATACGAAGCGCCTCATCATCAGCGTCTTTTATGGCTTGGGGCGTAGTGACGCCTGCTAAATCTAATTTATTCCAAATACTGGCAGCGGCAGCCACAGATAGCTGCTGTCCCACCATAGCACGCATTAATTCATTGAACCCACCCTCGTTACGGCGTAAGCTAGGGGTGCCTACTTGCTTATAGACTAGACCAAATCGAGGTTCAATGTTAATAAGATGCTTGATATGACGTTCTAAAGATTGTACGTTTTCTATGGTCTCAATTTTATTGGTCTTATTGGTCTTAGCGCTCATTAGCTATATTCACTTATTCTGTTGGGTACTGTTTAATTTAATAGGTTAACTCAATCACTTTCCTTTAAAAACTTTAGTCTAATAATTTATACTAAATCCAGTTCTCTTAATACAGTGCTCTTTTAATACAGTGCTCTTTTAATACAATATTCTCTTAACACAGTGCTTTCTTCATTATGCATATATTGGTTCAGTTCTTGAGTAGGCTACTATTTTGGTTAGCCATCATTGCTATTGTAGTTATGACTCTAAGTCAGCTATTGGGTCGTTATGTCTGGCAATTAGAGCTTTTTAGCCATTATGTGCCACACCTAGCCGTATTAACCTTATTGGCATGGTCAATATTCCCAAATAGAGATGCTTTGTTTGTCAAAGCAACATTATCCTATCGATTCTTTATACGTACCATTATGGCTATTGTTGGCATTAGTCTGGCCGTCTGGTCGTTGCAACCTTTTAGTCTTATATCAAATATGTTCACATCTGATACTAGCATAAAGCCTAACCTCTCTAACCATATGACTATTGCCTACCAAAACGTCAATATTAATAACTCTCAAACTAATCAGACCCTACAACAGCTTGTTAATTTATCAAGCCATTCTAACTTACAACCTGATGTGGTGGCATTGGTAGAAGCCGGAGGTTCAAACTGGCATAGCACTCTTATCAAACTTGCCAAATACTACCCCTCTCATTGTGGTAACAGTGAAAGCAGCCCATTTGCCATGCAAGTATTTACCAAAAACATGGCTAGCCATTGCAACATAATTATGTTATCTGGCTTTCCTGTCGCCAGACTAGAATTTTCAGGCGCACCTTCAATTCATTTAGCTTCTGATGATTTATCTGATACTGATTTATCTGATGCCGTTTTATCTAATGCGAAATTATCTCAAACATCAACAGACGCCATAGCCAAGCAAAGCGACTCTCTTACTAAACAAAAAGTACTATATGTGGCGCATCCCCCGCCTCCTTTGGGTAGAAATTTTGCTTCCTTAAGAAACCAGTACTTACAACAGTTAGCAAAATTAATTAAATCTGATCAACACTATTCTGTAATGGTGGTCGGAGACTTTAACCTTTCAGCTTTCTCGCCTGTTTATCGAGACTTTATGAGTCAGTCTAAAGCAGATGCTAGTTATTTAAGGCGTACCACAATAACAGGACTGCCAACTTGGCGTCCCTTTGGTATAGGTATTGATCAGGTATTGGTGAATTCAAACGAAGCCTCTGTTAATACTAAAGCCATGGATTGGAAAGGCTCGGATCATAGAGGATTTATCATTAAATGGTGGTAAATATATAAAAAAACTGTGGCTAACCTATCAGCCCTATTATACCCTGCCAGCCCACTCGTATGCCTATTGCTGTTAAGATAACCAGTACCAATTGGCGAAACTCTTCTTGTGATAGATAACGGCGCAAACGTATACCAATCAACAAAAACGCAATAGAGGTAATGGTAAGTATCAAAATAAGCAGCAAATCGCTTTTGGGTAGTGCCACTATCGACTCTCGAAGGATTATAATTTGAGCGACTTTTCCGAGTAAATAACACATATTACCCACCTTGGCGATAGTGTTTTTTATCATTGGTACTGCCTATCAGATACATGAGTAATATGGACGACATGGCATTGGTCGAGCCCCCCACTATTCCCGCTATAAGTCCTGTTACTATCAGCACTGGCGTGGTAGTTGTTAGGATTATTTTTTTACCCAACGCATTGCTGGTCACATAAAAAGCTATCACCACAGCCAATAGCAATAAAATATAGTTGCTATCAACCCACATTAATAGCTTAACACCCACTAAGCTGCCAAGCAGACTCATTAAAGCCAATAGCCAATAGTGTTTTAAATAATAAGTAAAATTACCCCAGACACTACGCTCGCCCCCAATGAGCCAAGTCATCAGGTTAAGTGCAAAGGAGGGAAAAATAGTGAGAATAATGGCGTGTTGCAGAGGATACATACTCGCCAATGAACCCGTTGTTACTAAGGTAACTCCTATACCTGTTATACCATGTAACAATGAGCCCACTGCGAATATAAAAGGCAGCAATAGCTGTTCAAAATTGAAGATGTTCTATCCCTGTAACATGAAATTAACTCAGCTTTACAAAATATCTTTACTAAGAACTAACGTTTGGCATAACCTTGTTTGTTTAAGTAAGGCATGACTTGAGGACGTACTGCTGTTGCGAAGGTTTTGGTCACTTGAGCTTCCCAAGCTTGATGATTATCACTGCCACGCTGTTCATAGTACGATTTTACAGTCTCATTGAACGCGTCGATTTGTTGCTGAGTGGCAGGCTTATACTCATTTTCAGAGACCAACATAGACAGAGGAAAGCGCGGTTTTTGCGTAGCATTAACTGGTGAATCACTAGGATGACCCAAGCACATACCAAATAACGGTACAACATGTTTGGGCGCTTTAATCACCTCACCCGCTCGTTCAATATCATTACGCATACTGCCGATATAGACACCACCTAATCCTAGAGATTCTGCAGCGGCCAGTACGTTTTGCGCATATAAACCGGCATCAACTGCAGAAATAAGCACAACCTCCATCCAATCAAGCTGCGCCTCTGGCTCAACTAGTTGATGACGATAGTTGTCCATACAAAAAACGAGATACTCTGGACATTCTAAAATGTATTGATGTGCCAGCTTTTTGCCCTCACTCTTAGCTTTATTGTATTCCTCTTCACTCATACCATTAGAAATTTGGTGAAACTTGATACGCTGCTGAGGATCAGTAATGCGAATAATACTGACAGATTGCATATAGTTTGATGTTGAAGCAGCACGACCCGCTTCTAATACCGCTTCCAGCATTTCAGGACTAATCGGCTCTTCAGTAAAGCTGCGAACTGAGCGATGAGACAGCATAGCCTCTAAAGTCGAGTTCATTCTTTTAATGTTTTCAGAAACATCGGTCATTGCCAATCCTTATTATATTAAGTTATTTGATTAAACATATTGTGGAATCACTTAATGAAGTATCAGTGATATTAGTATAAAGGGGCATTATTTGCATAAGGCTGTTATAAATAAATATTGAATTTACATATGAAATAACTAATTGCTTTTAATAGTTAAAAATATAATTGTGCATTCAAAACTTTACTTAATGAAAATAGCGAACCTACTCGTCCCCCAACAATATTTTAATCTTACACTTAATCTAATACATCACCTATTAGGTTTATTAAATGTTCAGCTATGTTAGTTTTGCTCATTTTTTTTAACTCAACCGGCTGTTTTTGATACTTATCCGCAAAAAACACGGTCATCGCATTTTCATCACTAGCAAATCCAATGTCTGTACGTGACACATCATTGCAAGCAATCATATCTAAGCTTTTAGCAGCTAACTTGCCTTGAGCATATTTTTCAACATTTTGAGTTTCTGCAGCAAAGCCCATCACAAACATAGTAGGATAACTGTGAGAAATGGTTGCCAAAATATCAGGATTTTTCACTAGATTTAGAATCATTTCATCTTGGGTTTTTTTGATTTTTTGCGGGGCAGCATCGCGAGTGCGATAATCGGCTACTGCTGCTGTCGCAATAAAGATATCACAGCCAGCTTCGGCAGAGCGAATTGCGGCTTGTAGCATGTCATTTGCAGACAGAACATCAACGCGCTTAACTTGTAGCGGGGTCATTAAGCTTACTTTACCACCAGCGATCAAGGTCACTTCTGCCCCAGCATCTCGGCAAGCACGAGCCAAAGCAAAACCCATTTTGCCAGTGGAATGATTTGATAAAAACCGTACTGGATCAATCGCTTCTACGGTCGGTCCTGCAGTAATGGTAACCTTTTTACCAGTTAAGCACTGCGGCACAGTTAAGCGGGCTTTGAAGTTAATGACTTCACGCAATAGCATATCCGGCTCAGGCAGTCTTCCTGCACCCGTATCGCCACATGCTTGAACCCCATTATCTGGTTCTATGATTTCGTACCCCATATCGCCTAATGTTTGGACATTCAATTGTACGGCAGGATGTGACCACATTTGCTGATTCATTGCCGGTGCTATCATAACTGGAGCCGCTGTGGCCAAACACACCGTTGTCAACAAATCATCCGCCATGCCCATTGCCAAACGCGCCAAAGTGTTGGCTGAGGCCGGCGCTATTACAATAAGATCTGCCCATTTTGCTAATTCAATATGGCCCATACCAGCTTCAGCTTTGGTATCTAATAATTCGGTATGTACCTCATTGCCAGTCAATGCTTGCAAAGTTAATGACGTAATAAACTGCTGCGCACCTTGGGTCATAATGACCCTAACTTCAAAACCTTCTTTAATTAATAAACGGGCTAATATAGCGGATTTATAGGCAGCAATACCTCCAGTTATGGCTAGGATAACTTTCTGGATACTGGGTACAGCAGATTTGACGGGAGTGAAGATATGGCTCATAACTGAGAATTACCTTTAAGCAGGGTGATAAAAAAGAATATTATTGTCAAAGCCAATAGGCTGTTAATTCAGAATGGTTCGAAAATGAGCATTGCTTATAAATACAAGCCGTCAATGCTAAAACTGCTAAATAAAAAATACTAAAAAAATGTGCTTATGGTAGCAATTTTATAGGACTTTTGGATAGTCATTTAAGCCATTTCCTATATCTACCTG
>NZ_JAGLBC010000214.1 GCF_018260395.1 Psychrobacter sp. | reverse complement strand
TTTAATGTATCGTTTTGGATAATAAGAAACATGATAATCCTTTTGTGAATTTTATAAGTTTATCGGCAGATACCTTATACAATAAAGTCCATTATAATTTAAATCATGATTATAAATGAATATTTTGTAATGCAGTTATTGTATCTTCTATTGTCGGATAACGATTCTCTATTTTCTTTGCCAATAGCTTGTCAATGACGGGCTGAAACATTCTGAATGGATCAGACAATAAAGGTATATTTTGCTGACAGTGCAGAATAGCCCACTCACTCAAATAGTCATATTTTTCATCAAGACTAGTTGCCTCTATATCAAAACTAGGTGTATGCTCAATTCGAAATTTTGATAGCTGATAAGGCTTACGCTCTTCGAACAACTCAAATAAAGTTATCCCAAATGCATACAAATCACTTTGAGAAGTTATCTGGCTACCATGCCAGCATTCAGGCGCAAAATAAGCTGGCGTCCCTTTTCTCATCTTCCTTTCTAAACCTTTACTTTTTATGACCGAACAGCTTTCAACTGTACTTTGTTTTTCTGCGCTTTGTTTTTCTATGCTTTGTTTTTCTACGCTTTGTTTTTCTACGCTTTCTTTAAACGTAGGATAGACTGCTTTATAAGTTCTTAAGTCATTATCCTGTACTAAAGGTCGGGCACAGGCCCAGTCATTTAAATAAGCTATGGGCGTTAATTGAGTTCCTTCGCCTTTTAGTTGTTTAAATTGTGGTTCAAATATATTATGTATTACCATAGAATTAATATTTGAGTTTACTTGGCTATCAGGCAAACTATTTAATAAAAAATTACTGGGTTTTATATCACCATGTACCCACCCTTGGCTGTGAAGCCATTGAATACACATCGCTAAATTAATGGCAAGTTGCGCTTTATGCTGATTTGAGAGCTCATTCAAGCTAAGATAATCCTTTAGACTACCCTTTATAAAATACGGCATCACAAGGCTTGAAAATTGCCACCTGTTATCATCTAACCAATTACATTTGAGACAGTTACTTTTTAAGCTGTTAGTGTTTAAACTCTTAGTATCTAAAAAAACATCATCTAGATAACCAGTATGTAAACAGTCATTATAAAGTCCATCAGCCATTCCAATATTCTGAGGCGCTATAAAAGCATGATTTATTAAGCCTTGATCAACGTTGAGAGACGTTTGTTGCAGCTGTTTTATGACTTCAATTTCGTTATCCAAATTGGTTGGGTTATTTAATGAAGATGATGACAATTGCCATTTAAGCATATATGATTTTTGTTTATATGATGCCTTAGTTAGTCCTTGATAGCTCATTGCTTTAGACATTGAGCGTTGCTGACAATTAGGCTCATAACTGAAACGAATGGTCTCAACTGATCTATATCCTAGTTTACTGAGATGTTGATTGACTGCCTTAATCATGAAGTGCTGCGTTGGATCATTAAAATTTTGCATAGTTAGTTTGATAAACTTTTGTCAGATTTAGCAGGTTTAAATATAGTGATCAATATGCCAACACCTTTAAAAGTAAGATTTAATGGCTTGAATTGAGTAGCTTTTAATGGCAGTATTTTTTAATTAGTGATTTTATATTATTTATCATAGTTTAATAGAGATAAGTTAGCATGGCCAATTCTGTAAACACCTTTACCCTCGATGACAATTTGGCAATTTTATTGTCTCAATTCCTGCAACAACATATAAGCGCAAGTATAGTTATAGGTCCTAGTGAACTGGCTTACCGCTGGGTAGGTGGCGTTGAGGGTAAATTGGTTCCGATTAATGTTAGCTCTGCTCTATCGCTAGATGATTTGATTGGAATTGACACTCAAAAACACAAAATCGTACAAAATACTAAGCAATTTTTAGCAGGCTATCCTGCCAATCACGTACTAATGACAGGTACACGAGGTGCGGGCAAATCGTCTTTGATTCGTGCGTTGCTAAATGAGTTTAAAGACCAAGGTTTACGTATGATTGAGGTATCGCGTGATGATTTGCAAATGTTAGATAAGATTCGTGATGCCATTAACAAACTGCCAGAGACTACCGCTTGTCGTTATATAGTTTACTGCGATGATTTAGCATTTAATGGTCAAGATGAAAATTATCGTACCTTAAAAAGTGTGCTCGATGGTGCGCTTGATTCGGAGCAAGATAAATTATTGGTTTATGCTACAAGCAACCGTCGTCATTTGTTGCCTCAACTGATGAAAGACAATGTTAATATCTATGATGGCCAGACTGACGAGGTTAACCCGTACGAGACCATTGATGAAACTGTATCTTTGTCTGATCGCTTTGGCTTATGGCTGTCCTTTTATCCGATGAATCAAGAGACTTATCTGAATATTGTCACCCATTATCTACAAGCTGAAGGTATTGAGTGGTCAGACAAGATACGCCAAGAGGCGCTGCTTTGGTCATCAAGCCGTGGCGGTCGCTCAGGACGTGTGGCTTATCAATTTGCGCGGCACTGGATTGGTCAACAATTATTAAACCAAAATAG
>NZ_JAGLBC010000033.1 GCF_018260395.1 Psychrobacter sp. | reverse complement strand
GACATTATTCAAAGTACAAAATTTAGAATATAAAAAAGCTTGGCTGCTAGGCGGCCAAGCTTTAAGACATCTATAAATCAATTGGCTTTTATATAGTTCACCTCAAGCAGAAGCTGAGTCTTTTAAAGCATCAAAATGAATCACACTACGTATGCTTTTACCATCATGCATTAAATCAAAAGCCTCATTAATATCTTCTAATGGCATGGTATGCGTGATAAAGTCCTGTAATGGAATCTCACCAGCTAAATAACGCTCAACATAGCCTGGAAGTTCAGTACGGCCTTTGACCCCACCAAAAGCCGAGCCTCTCCAGACACGGCCCGTAACCAACTGGAAGGGGCGGGTAGAGATTTCTTGGCCGGCACCGGCCACGCCTATAATCACAGATTCACCCCAACCTTTATGACAACATTCTAAAGCTGAGCGCATCACATCGACGTTACCGATACATTCAAATGAATAATCGACGCCCCCATCAGTTAGTTCAATGATAATGTCCTGAATAGGGTGGTCATAGTCTTTTGGATTAATCAAATCTGTAGCGCCTAACTTCTTAGCCAGTTCAAACTTGCTTTCATTAACATCAATTCCAATGATACGGCTTGCACCAGCCATAACAGAGCCGATTACAGCCGCCAACCCAATACCGCCCAAACCAAAAATAGCCACTGTCGAGCCTTTCTCAACTTTGGCCGTGTTCATAACAGCGCCCATACCGGTCGTCACACCGCAGCCCAATAAGCAGACTTCTTCAAGCGGTGCTTCTTTATTGACTTTGGCCAATGAAATTTCAGGCAATACGGTATATTCTGAGAAAGTTGAACAGCCCATATAATGATAAATTGGATCACCATCTTTATAAAATCGGGTGGTGCCATCAGGCATAAGACCTCTACCTTGGGTTTCACGAACGGCTGAACATAGATTGGTTTTACCAGAACGACACATTTTACAAACCCGGCATTCTGCAGTATATAATGGGATCACATGATCACCCACGGCGACACTGGTTACGCCTTCGCCAACTTGCTCCACAATACCGCCGCCTTCATGACCTAAAATGGCTGGGAAAACGCCTTCAGGATCAGCGCCTGATAGGGTATAAGCGTCGGTATGACAAACACCGCTGGCCAATACTTTAATCAATACTTCTCCTTTACGGGGCAGCATGACATCCACTTCTTCTATCTTCAGAGGCTCATTTGGGCCCCATGCTACGGCTGCTTTTGATTTAATAAATTTATCTGACATAGTGATTCTCTCTTATTATCAGTGGCTGTTTAAAGGCGTATAGATATAATTTATAAATTTGTCTTAAATGAGTCAGACCCTAAAGTCTTTAAAACATTAATCAACCATTGCCAAAACTTACCGACACTCTTGATATTAACTCGCTCATCTGGCGAATGTGGCATTTCAATGGTAGGACCAAAAGATACCATCTGCCAATGTGGATAGTGATGACCCAATAGACCGCACTCTAGGCCAGCATGAATCACCGTTACGTTAGGTTTAGTGCCCAAAAGTTTTTCACCTTCCCTAATTACACAATCTGTCAAAGCGGAATGTGGCGCAGGCTTCCAACCAGGGTATTCACCCTCTAAGTCAACTTTCGCACCAAATGCTTCAAATAGCCTTTTCATACGATCGGCTAAATCATCGCGCGCATCATCATCTAATGAACGCAGTAAGCTTTGCAGCTGCAAATGATTTTGTTGTGTATCTATACGGGCTAAATTAACAGAGGTTTCAACCACGCCAGCACTATCCATGCTCATTCGATCTACCCCATTTGGACATAAGCGAATGGCTGTTAATAAATTATGTTGACAGGATTTGGTCCAGACAAAGGAAGCTAAATCTGTATCATCAATAGTTATAGTCATATTACGATCTTCAATAGGAAGACCACGGCGAATCACTTCTGCTTCAGAATGTATCAGTTGTTTTAATTTATCGTCAGCGGTATCAGTAACGAATATAGCATTGGCTTCACGAGGTATGGCATTGCGTAGATTACCGGCATTAATAGAGGCCACTTCAATATAATCTGAAATACGGTCTAATAAACGAGACACAATAAGAGCCGCATTACCCCTTTGTTTGATTATATCAATTCCGGAATGACCCCCTTTTAAACCTCTTACCGATAACTGGTAAGCTTTACTCATTGAGGGAGCTTGCCACTGTATCGGTAAGGTAAAGGACGCATCCAAACCACCAGCACAACCAATACAAATATCACCAAGCTCTTCGGTATCTAAGTTTAATAACAATTGACCTTCAATCCAGCCAGGTTTCAGACCTTTAGCACCATCCATGCCTGTCTCTTCAGTGGCGGTGAATAAAGCTTCTAATGGTCCATGGACGATATCATCAGATGCCAATATTGCCAAAGCACAAGCTACACCAATACCATTATCTGCCCCTAAAGTAGTGCCTTTGGCGGTTACCCATTCGTTATTATATTCAGGATCAATATAAGCTTGAATGGGGTCCGTACTAAAATTATGAACACTGTCTTCATTCTTTTGAGCAACCATGTCTAAATGGTTTTGTAGAATGATACCTGGTGCATTCTCCATACCTTTGGTAGCAGGTTTGCGTACCAATACATTACCTACGTTATCACGCTGCGCCCAAAGTCCAAGCTTTTTTGCATTCTCGAGTACAAATTGTTGAACGGCTTCTTCTTGATGGGAGGGTCGAGGTATTTGAGTTAGGGCTTGAAAGTATTGCCAGACAACAGTAGGTGATAGTTGGCTAATATCCGAATTTAAATCATTGTTTAAACTGATTGACATAGTATTGACCCCAGGATGTTCTGATACTGTCTTATAAATTAAACCACTATTTTAAGTGACCTATTGCTAAATATGCAATTTTAGATACATATAAAAACACGTTGAACGACAGTGATCTATGAGGCTATTTAACTTATCAAATTTTGCAAACGAAGACTTACGGCAATTAAAAATGGATTTAACGAATCTATTGAGTTTTGAATATTGAAATTGAATTATTTACAAAGCTGACAACGATTGAACGAAACTGGTTTTTTAAGAATTTTGAAACTACGAAGTATGTTGATACATAACTATCGAAAACTTAGCAGCATTTCAATATCTCGAACTGTTATATTTCTAAATAAAGCTTGTTCATCAACAGGCATGCGATTCATGTGCTCTTTGATAAAAGGGAACAAAGCGTGGGCTATTTCAGTGGTCGATGAGTAGTATAAATTAGGATTGGTTTTGGTTAACTTTTCCAAAAAATTTTGTACTAAACGTCTTTTTTGACTTGTTCTAGTTCTAAATTTTGCATATAAACCTCATACTCATACTAATGTTATTGTAGCGCTATTAAGGCTATTAGTATGTAGTACGCAATAGTTTAATCAAGTATTTATTGTAAGAGTAAAGGATAGCTGCAAAGGCGAGTGAATCTAGTTTTGCCTTCTAAAAAACATCAGGGCTATAAAATATACAACCGCCCATGACAACCACATTGACACTAACGTATGACTAAAAAAATGATCGCCAATCATAATTTTGTATAGACCCATTGTCCAAGCCAGCAAAGTAACAAATAAAATAATTTTAAATTTATGCTGCGTATAACGGGGTAAATAAGCAAAGGCATATAAAGCAAATCCAGCACTGGCATGAGCGGCTGGGAAACATTTCGCTGAATTATTTGAGAGAATATCTTGCCAAAGTGACAAGTAAGGTAATTCACCATCAAAAAGTAACAAATGATTGGGACAGCTAACATGAGTTATGGCTTTTAAGCTGGCAATCACACTGGGTACAACTATTAGCGTTAGTAATAAAAAACCCAATTCTTTATTATTAAGAGGTAGTAATCCTCGTAGCAGTCTAGGTTTTGGAAAATGAGTAGTTACAGGCTGAAGATTTACAAGCTGCGCACTTGAAAGATGAGATATTTTAGATTGAAACCATTTTTTAACAATTAGGTTTATAAGAAGGTAAATACCCAATAAAATAATTAAGGTTTTTGGCAAATCATAAAAAATAAAGCGAAAGGGCTGCATATTTTTTTCAATAAGCCACTGTCCGTTTTGGTAAAACAAATGACTAAATGCCACATCTAATGCGCTATGTTCAATAAAAATTGTTGACACAATTGCTAAAGTTAGAAGTAACAAAAGGTGTGAAATTTTAAGGTTTGAGTGAATGGTATTGGTCAATGAATTACTCGGCATCATTATTAATTTTTATTCCAAATTCGATTCGATAAATCTAGGACATATATTTTTAAATCGTTAAATTATCAATATTAACTTCAGCATATAAACTATAAGACATTTCTCTTAAATAACGATTTATGAATGTTTAATTTCGACGCTAGGGAATAGCCATTTAACTTAAAGACTAACTTAATGACTAATTTAAAACTAAACCTGAATGTACTGCTAGAGAAAACAAAGCCATCGTCCATAGCGTAAATAACACTAACAAAGCCAAAAATTGTGCTGCAGAGCCAACATCTTTTGCTATCTTGGCTAAAGGATGTTGTGCTGTAGAGGTGTGGTCAATACTCGCTTCAAGTCCGGTGTTAATTAACTCAACAATTAATAATAAGAACGACCCGAACACTAAAATCATTTTAACGCTAATCACAAATGGTAACCAAATTAGCGACAAGACGAGAATTATATTAAGCCATAAAACCTGTCTAAAGGCGGCTTCATGATTGTAAGCTGCTTTAAAACCATCAATCGAATAACCTGCAGCTTTGATTACTCTAGCCAGCCCTGTTTTGCCTTTTACCTTTGACGCAAAGCTATGGGGATCCAAAGCTGATAGCTTAGAATCAATATGAGCATTTGAAGTGTGCTGAGTAAGATGATCGGATTGAGAATTTAGCGGTAATTTAGACATAATTTTTATTTTGCAACGTAATAAGAAAGTAGATTGTTGAATAGTTATTAATTTTGGGTAATAAGTATATAGAATTTTGGGTTAAGAAAGCGTTAAGATAGTGCAAATTACTAAATTCAACTGATGATCATCTACGAATACTAACCATCAGACTAATAAAGTTATTAGCGCATAACCTTGGTAGGTATATATATCAGTGATAATAAATACTAAAAGTGCTACCACCTGATTCATTGGTAGTATGGGTTAACTTCCAATCAAGATGTGCCATGATACGTTGAACTATACTAAGTCCTAACCCAGAACCCTCTGTTTTGAGATTTTCAGGTTCAATTCGCTCGAAGCGTTCATACAATAGCGGCATCATATTATCAGGGATACCTATACCAGTATCGGCAACACTTATTTTATCGTTGTCAATATGTATTAATACTTCACCAGAATCTGTGTATTGAAATGCATTTTTGATCAAGTTGCCTAAAGCCATTTTTAAAAGTTCTGGTCTTACCTGAGTGGTGTAATCATTATCCGCTTCAATATGACATCGTACGGGTTTAAATTGTAATAAATAGCTCAGTCGATTAGCTTCTTTAGCCGCAATTTGATTGATACAAGTTAGAGGGGCATCAAGTTGTTCTGGCGATCGAGACAGTAGTAATAGAGCACTAATAATTTCAGAAGTGTCTTTAGCAGTATTGGTGATACGCTCAGTAAACTCACAGGCTTTAGGATTATCCTGTAATTGAGATTGAAGTACTTCTGAGGCGCCCATGATAATAGTTAAAGGAGTTCGTAACTCATGACTGACATCACCGGTAAATAGCTGTTCACGTTTTAAATACTGTTCAAGTTTATTGTTCTTATCATCAATGGCTCTAGCCAATATGCCAACTTCAGAGGGTAGGTGAGTCAACTCGTTAAGATTATATTGATCAGATTCAACCGCATCTTTTAAATCCAATAACGGCTTAATTATGGTTTTAGAGGATAAGGATGAAAAGATATAAGCCATTATTATACTTAGCAATAGCACCCCAATTAACAAGTTATAAAACATCTTTTCAAGCTGCTCAAATAAGGACAATACTGGATAAGATGGGTTTGAATACGCTTTATATAGCATATCATCAGTTCTAGATCCTATATCTCGATAAGCTAATACATAATATTGACCTTGATAAAGATACTTAAAGTAATATAAACCTTCTTTTTTACCACTTTCAGATCTAATATTAATTTCATGAATATCAGGTGTGACCGTATCCCTTAAGATTTTAGGGGCATCGCTGAGCTTGTATATCTCTACACCGGAGTTTTCATCTACTTTAAGTGAATCTAACGATTTATTCTCACTTCTAGAAGCTTTGGCAGCGCTAACTTCGAATTGATGCAATAAGTAACTTTCTACCAATATTGTCTCTATTTTTCTTTCTGCTGAATAAAAAATAGCTATGAAAATTGCGCATAATATAAATGCAAATATAAAATAGGAGAGACGAAATTTAAAGACAATAGAATCAGTGTTTATCATAGCTATTAACTACTATTTAAGTGAATACGTTACTATTAATTTTAATTTATTAGTAGTTTAAATAACTATCAGTTTTTTAATATAACTGGCAGTGTTAACGAATGATAGCTTATATGGATGAAAGTTTGTATTAACAGCATAGTGGAGAATTAAGGTGTATAAATTCAATGCAAACTTATTGTGAATCAGGTAGTACAATTTGATAGCCAATAGCAGGTAGGGTAATTATCATAGGATGATCAAAAGGTTTATCAACATGAGAACGCAGGCTATGCAAATGAGTACGCAGGGCATCACTATTTGGAATATCATCTCCCCAGACCTTTTGTTCTAGGTCATTTTTAGTTACCACATTTGGATAAGACTGCATGAGGGTTTTTAATATTTTAAAACCGGTAGGCGTTAACTTTAATAAATTATTATCACGATAAGCTGTATGCTTTTCAATGCTCAGACACAATGGACCAATGATAAGATCGTGGTCAAAGTATTCATCTTGATATCGGCGTAATAACGCTTTGACTCTGAGTTCTAACTCAACTAATGAGAAAGGTTTGACCAAATAATCATCAGCGCCACTGTCAAATCCAGCCACCTTATCCGAGATGGTATCTCGAGCCGTTAGCATTAGCACTGGCGTTTTAAGATGTAGCTTTTCGCGTAATATTTTACATAGTTCAGTGCCATTCATACCCGGCAACATGACATCCAATAAGACTACATCGTAATGGTTATGGGTTAGTAATGACAACCCACTTGCTCCGTTATGTGCATTGTCTAACTCATAACCTTTAGCTTCAAAAAAAGCATAAATATTAGCTACAATGTCGGGGTTGTCTTCAACTATCAATATTTTATACATTGGCTATTATTCACTTAATGGTTGATGGGCATTTGATTCATCAACGTATCCGTTAATTTAGGGTTTTAAACAATGTAGGTTTGTTTTCGACCTCTTGTGTGGTTATTCCAAAATAACTTAATAAAGTTGGGGTTAGGTAATCATGAGAAACAGGCTTGTCCAACTGATTGACAATACTATTGGTATCTATATGATTCGATGCCGGTGACCATACTATTAATGGGACTTGTTTTTGTGCCTTTGGCGCTATGCTATAAGGTAAGCCATGAAGATAGATATTATTTTCTCCCAAGCTTTCACCATGATCACTAACATATATCATAACCACATCATACTGCTGTTCATAAGGTTTGAGGGTCTCAATAATATTATGTAAAAAGTAGTCCGTGTAAACAATGGCATTGTCATAAGCGTTTATAACGGATTGATTGTCACATTTAGACAGCTCATTGCTTTCACAGACAGGTTTAAATACCTCAAACTCTTTTGGATAACGTTTATAATAAGCTGGACCATGGTTGCCCATTTGGTGTAGCACCAACAAAGTGTTCTGTGGTTTAGCAACTATTTTGTCAAAATCTTTTAGCATGCCAATATCACGACATTCCGAATCGCATTCAGGATTTAGCTTGTTTGATTTATAGTCCTCAAAAGTTACACGATCTGCCACCCCTTTAGAGCTTGAATTATTGTCTCGCCAAATTACATTAACACCTAGCTTATGTAGCGTGTCAATGACGTTCTCATTATAGCTGGCTTGATCCATTTTGTAATCTTTACGTCCTGCATAACTGAACATACAGGGAACTGAGTATGCGGTTGATGTACCACAAGAGCTTACATCTTTAAAGCTGTATATGTCCTTAGTCTTGGCCAGTAAAGGCATCGTATTTCGTGCATAACCATTTAAACTTACATGATCTGCACGTGCCGTTTCACCCACTACCATGACCATTAACTTTGGTTTTATTGGTTGAGCACTACCACTTTGCGAGTTAATGACGGCAGGAGCTATCAATTTAGCGTCTTCAGCATGAGGGATTAAGTGTTTGGGACGACGCATATCATCAATTTTATCCGTGCCCATTTTTACCAATGAATATATTGGCATAACAGGATTGGCGTAGTAACGAACCGGTTTATGTTGACGAAAGAAACTTGCATATTGGTCCCCAAAAGGCAATAAGCACAGTGCTATAAGTCCCAAACATGCCAAAATACTAATTACCCTTTGCAAAACCGCATGTTTGAATGTTGACGGTTTTATTTTCATTAGAGACAAAAGGATTACTGGTAATACCCCTAAAAGTAACACTCTAATTAAAAACGAAGGCGCAAATAAATCCATTGCCTCAGCATGATCAGTTTCAAGTCCGTTTACCAACATATTGGTATCAAAAATAGTGCCGTAACTGTCTGTAAAATAAGCACAAATTGCAGCGACTATAATTAATAGACCAAGAATAAATTTATGAACAGGTCTATAGGTAACTAACTGAAGTAAAAACCATATAACCCCAAACAACAATACACCCGTAGAAATGACAAACCCTAAATTATTAGCAATAGGATAAATTGCCAATACTTTTGAGAAAAAACTTAAATTAGCTGTTAGGGTTAAAAATAAAGCGACCAACAATATAAGCACATTTAGATTAATATGATAATGTGATAAGCGCTTAAAAAATGGTAAATTGCAATTGTCATTTAAGTCATTTGTGTCATTTGATAAAGGGGTATTGGGAGTTAAAAGCTTTGACATATTGTAATTTCTCGGTAAATTTAGAGAATTGGATCTTTTATAGGCTAGCAATTTTGATGTTAAGACGGCGTTAAGAGATATAATTCTAAATTATTAATTGATTATTCATACTGCTTTAAGGGACATTAATATAGATGAACTATATAAAAAAAGATAGCTATAGAATTTCAAACAGGCAAAAATGAGAAGAATTGTTTGATAAATAATGATTAATGAGCAACCAAATAATTTGCGTTAAATTCTAAAAAAACTTACATTCATAAAAAAACCCAGTTACTGTCTTTATAACAGCAACTGGGCAAATCACAATAAACTATAACGATTAGGCTGATAGTCGTTCACGACCATGAGCCGACATGAAATCAATCTCAGGACCCACTGGTACTATAAGCGTAGGGTTAATAGTGTCATGGCTACCATAATAATGGGTTTTGATATGATCCATATTGACCGTTTCTGCCACACCAGGGACTTGGTATAAGTCGCGAGTATAGCCCCATAGGTTAGGATAGTCATATATACGGCGAATATTGCATTTAAAATGTCCGACATATACTGGATCAAAACGTACTAGGGTAGTAAATAAGCGCCAATCTGCTTCAGTGATAGTATCACCCGTTAAATAGCGGTTGTTTTCAAGTCTAGCTTCTATAGTATCTAAGGCTTTAAATAAATCAATAACTGCTTCTTCATACGCCTCTTGCGTGGTTGCAAAACCTGATTTATACACGCCATTATTAATATTGGGATAGATAAATTCGTTTAGTTCTTCAATCTCACTAACTAAGTTGTCAGGTAAGAAGTTCACCTCCTTATTAGCACCGACTTCATCAAATGCCGAATTAAACATACGAATGATTTCAGAAGATTCATTACTAACGATAGTATTGTTCTTTTTATCCCATAGGACAGGGACAGTGACACGACCAGTGTAATCAGATTTGGCTTTGGTATAAATCTGGTGCATATAATCTGCATTAAAAATAGGGTCGGGGATAACACCCTCACCTTCATTAAAGGTCCAACCATGCTCATGCATTAAGGGATGTACGACTGAAACACTTATCAAATCTTCCAAACCCTTTAATTTACGATAAATAAGGGTGCGATGTGCCCAAGGACAAGCTAATGACACATATAAATGATAACGATTAGGCTCTGCTTTAAAGCCGTCACTTCCAGAAGGGCCAGCACTACCATCAACAGTAACCCAGCTTCTAAAGCGGGCCAGATCACGTTGGAAACGTCCGCCGGTAGCTTCTGTATCATACCATTGGTCTTGCCATTTACCTTCAACTAATAATCCCATAGCTTTACACCCCTTTAAATTATTAAAATCAAAAACAACGATATGTATTTAGTATTGTCCATATATTAAGCGAATAGTTTAGGTCAATAAACCTTTAAATTCGCAATATATTGTTCTATATATTGGAACAGATAAATTCAAATAGCTTTAAAATTATTCTCAACCAATATTGTTAAGATGATGAATACATTATAGTTATAGATACTAATCAATTATTTAATTAAAATTAAAAGTTATATCCAAATTTAAATTTTATTGAAAAACCATTATACATGCTAAATAAATGATTATATTATGCTAATTTATAGCATGAATTGTTATTCATTACTTCAGTGTTACTGAACATAATATAGTATTGCTTTTATAAAATTTTTTGATGGTTTTTAAGTGTAGCTCATGTACGATAAAGCTTTACATGTACATTCCAATAATGCAACCCCACCTTGATATGAGATCGCTCCTATGTCACTTAACGAATCCTCTTCAATGGCCTCAGCGCAAATATCCGATCAAAAATCACTGTTACGAATACGTGGTGTAAGTAAAGCTTATGGCGACACCCAAATTCTTAAAGGCATTGATTTAGATATTTATGATGGCGAATTTTTGACTCTGCTGGGTCCTTCTGGGTGTGGTAAGACTACCTTATTACGCTTAATAGGTGGATTTGAAATGCCAAATGCTGGTTCAATGGAGTTAGACGGTGTAGACATTACAAGTTTACCAGCAGATAAGCGTCCTATTAATACGGTGTTTCAGCAATATGCCTTGTTTCCGCATATGAATGTATTCGATAACATTGCTTATGGTTTAAAGCTTAAAAAAGTTCCTAAAGATGAGATAAAGGTACGGGTTAAAGAAGCTCTACAGATGGTGCAATTAGAACATATGATGAACAGACGTCCTCAAGATTTATCTGGCGGTCAACAGCAACGTATAGCTATTGCTCGCGCCGTGGTAAACCAACCAAAAATGTTGTTACTTGATGAGCCTTTATCAGCTCTAGACGCTAAGATGCGGGTACAAATGCAATCTGAGTTAAAGAGGTTACAGCGTGAGCTAGGCATTACATTCGTGTTCGTAACTCATGACCAAGAAGAAGCGCTATCTATGTCAGATAGGATTGCAGTAATGAAAGCTGGAGTATTCCAGCAAATAGATACACCCATTCGTATTTATGAGTCGCCGGCCAATTTATTCACCGCCAACTTTATCGGTGAAACCAATTTATTTAAAGCTCGTGTGCTTGAGGTAAACGATCAGCGTATTAAGGTTGAAGTCACGGAGCAAAAAGAGGGCTTTAATCCCATTCGTGATCTACCTAAGCCCAAATTCAATGTGCAAGTGGGTCAGAGCATTAATCTATTGCTACGACCTGAAGATATCCGTGTCTATTATGTAAATGATGGTTATGAAGGCCTAGTGGGGCACGTGGTTGACAGTGCTTACAAAGGCAGTACTTTAGACTCGGTAATTCGATTACAAAGTGGTAATCTTGTCAAAACGTCAGAATACTTTAATGAGGACGATCCCAACTTCAATTACAAGATGGGTCAAGAAGTGAGAGTCGATTGGGTCGATGGATGGGAGTGGATATTGCCTGATGAATAATTCAACTTTACCAAACAAGACTTTGCCAAGTGCTAGTAGCAAAATAGTAAATAAAAAACCTATGTTTCAACGGGTAACCGTATTTGTTATATGGGCTTGGTTAATCATATTTGCATTAATACCAAATATATTGGTTATAGCGGCCAGTTTTTTGACTAGAGACGAAAATTCATTTATAGCATTGCCTATTACGATAGACAACTACCTTCGTTTTGTGGATCCGTTATACGTCAAAGTCTTTTTGCACTCGCTTAGTATGGCCTCAATTACTACTATCATTTGTTTATTATTGGGATATCCTTTTGCTTGGCTCGTGAGTCGAACTTCTAATCGCTGGCAGTCTTTTTTGATGCTATTGTTAATTATCCCTTTTTGGACCAACTCATTGGTTCGCTTATATGCGGTTAAGCTTATAATGGCGGCAAATGGCCTATTAAGTACGGCGCTTATAGCCATGGGCTTAATTGATGAGCCCTTACAAATCCTCTATACCCAAAAGGCAGTTATTGGCGGGTTGGTGTATCTGTTATTTCCGTTTATGGTGTTGCCACTATATGCAGTCTTTACCGATATGCGGGATGATCTAGTTTTGGCTTCAAAAGATTTAGGGGCCAATAAGTATCAGACATTTTGGCACGTAATATTGCCACTGACCACTCCAGGCATTATTTCAGGCGTATTATTGGTACTCTTGCCAGCTATGGGTATGTTCTATGTAGCGGATATACTTGGTGGCTCTCGTAACTTGCTCGTTGGTAATATTATTAAATCTCAATTTTTAGACGCTAGGGATTGGCCATTTGGTGCAGCAGCTAGTGTGCTACTCACTTTGACTATGGCGATATTGATTGCGGCGTACTATGCCAGTAGCAAACGCATCGGCAAAACCGATTACAATGAAGTGGCATAGGGGAAGGATGCTATGAGCAAAACAGCGATAACCAATACAATGAGCAGTGCACTAAAATGGTTTTCAAGACTATATTTGACCCTTATTTATCTAATATTGTTTGCCCCAATTGTAGTGATGGTGGTTTTCTCATTTAATGCCTCAAAGATAGGCTATACTTGGGCTGGATTTAGTTTTAATTGGTATCATGAGCTGTTTAGTAATGAGGCCATGATACAAGCCTCAATCAATTCAATAATTTTGGCAGTAGTAGCAGCTACCGTCACTACAGCGATAGGCGCGCTTACTGCTTTATCATTCCAGCGTTATGACTTTAAAGGGAAAAGCGTACTACAAAGTTTATTGTTTGTGCTTATGATGTCACCGGAGATTGTATTGGCAATTTCTTTATTGGCATTGTTTTTAATTATAGGTATTCAGCTTGGCTTTGTAACCTTACTGTTGGCACATATCACGTTTTGTCTTCCATTTGTAGTGATAACAGTGTCAGCAAGGCTTGCGAGTATGGATAATAGCGTACTAGAGGCCGCTCGCGATTTGGGTGCTAGTGAATTTACCATGATTCGTACCGTCCTTTTGCCCATTATTCTACCAGCTGTGTTGGCGGGCTGGGTATTGGCATTTACCTTGTCTTTAGATGATGTGGTAGTGTCCACTTTTAATACTGGTGCAAGTTTTGAGATATTACCGTTACAGATATATTCTATGGTACGAGTTGGGGTTAAGCCTGAGGTAAATGCAGTGGGAACCATATTGTTGGCAATCTCTTTAGTAGGCTTACTCATTTCACAATTATTACTGCTCAAAAAACGTTAAGGATAAGTTATGACAAAGAAACATGCCTCCAAAAATAACCTTGTCACACGTCGACGTTTTTTAGAGATGACTGGAGTGGGATTAGTAGGCTTATCAGGTCTTGGATTGGTAGGATGTCAGCAGTCTGGCACTGATGAGACAAATACCGCAGATACTGCGTCTACTCAAAATACAGCAGCCACCAAAAGAGGAAAAGTGGTTAACGTCTATAATTGGACAGAATATATTTCTGACAGTGTGTTAAAAGCCTTCACCGCTGAGACAGGTATAGATGTGGTGTACAGTACATTCGACTCTAATGAAGCCATGTATGCCAAACTTAAAATTATGGGCAATAGCGGCAATTACGATGTTATATTTCCTGGTACTGACTTCGTAGATAAGATGCGAAAAGAGAATATGCTTGAGGAGCTTGATCATAATAAGATTAGTAACTTTAAGCATTTAAATAAATCATTCTTAAATGTAGACTTTGATCCTGAGAATAAATTTAGTATACCTTATCTATGGGGCTCATCAGGTATTGCGGTAAATACTAAGCGTATTGATATGTCAGCGATTACTTCATGGAATGACTTATGGCTACCGCAATATGAAGGCCGAGTAATGTTAATGAATGACTTGCGTGACGTATTTTCCATGAGTCTTTTGACACTAGGATTTCCTACCTCTACTCAAGATCCTCTTCAAATAAAAGCAGCTTATGAAAAACTAACAAAATTAATGCCAAACGTGCGTACCTTTAACTCAGATGCGCCGCGTATGCCATTTATGGAAGGCGAAACCTATTTGGGATTGGCTTGGAATGGCGAAGTAATTATGGCCCAAGATCAAGGCATGCCTGAGCTTGATTTCGTTTATCCTAAAGAGGGGGCTATAATGTGGATGGATAATATGGCTATTCCTAAGAATGCCAAAAATTTAGAAAACGCACACACCTTTATCGACTTTATTTTGCGTCCAGAGAATTCAGCTATTATTAGTGAAGAGATAGGTTATGGCTCTCCTAGTGATGCTGCTCGAGCGTTAATGCCTTCTGAAATGGCCAATAATCATATTATCTATCCACCTGCTGAACAATTGGGTCATGCCTTATTTCGTCAAGATGTGGGCGACAAGACAATGGCGCTTTATCAACAATACTGGGATCGTTTGAAAGTTGATATGTAGTCTATTTAAAATGTTCAAATTTATTAGGCGAACGAACTCGTTATAAATTTAGCTCATGTAATGATATAGCTTGTATTGCAATAGATTTAGATGCTTTAAACAAAAGCTGCATCCGGACAATGTGCTGAATTTTTCTCATCTTTAGTAGCAGCTCTGATCACTTTGATAGGGGTTAGCTGCTGCTGCTGCCAATCTATCAAACCCATATCAACAAACTCTTGTAGCCAACCTTGCATTGGCCAGTGATGCCATTTTTTATAAAATATGTTGGCATTTACCACGATGCTATTTAAATGGTTTAGGGGTGGACGATATACACTATGCTGTTGGTGATACACAACATCTGCACTTAAATATAATTTTATGCCAAGCTCTCTTGCGCTAAAACCAAAGTCAGTATCTTCAGCACCATAACCCACATAAGCTACATCAAACCCGCCAATTCGATCAAACTGCTGGCGAGAAATAGCAAAGCATAAACTCCAAAAAGCGCCATAATCTTCTGTTTCTAAGATTGCAGTGGGTGTCTCATTTAATTGGGTAGTTTCAAAATTGTGACGATAGGGGTTATATACCGATAATTGCTCAAGGTCATTTGCATCAAGAATGCCTCGTTTCAAGTTTACGCTTTCATCTTTTGTTAAAGGACGAGTTAGATATTTAGGCTGTCCCATTAATAACGCTTCGGGGTATTCAGCCAACTTTATAGCAATCTGTTCCACAAAACTTGGATTTGCTATACAGTCTACGTCCAAAAATATAAGCTTCTCATGACTAGCATGACGGGCCCCTAGATTGCGGTTGTGACCTATATCAAAACTTTTGGTTTTATGAATCATACTGGTACTATCTAAAGCAGCAGTCGTGGCTATTTTGATAATATTTAGGTCGTATTCAGCAAGTCGTTTAGGATCTGCATCGTCATTGACTATGATTATTTCAGCAGGTTTGACGCTTCCATGCTCTAAGCTACTTAGCAGATTATAGAGATGATCATTACGACCATAACACGTGGTAATGACACTAACTTTAGCTATGTCGACATTGTAGGGCTTCGGTGTAAATTCAGCATTAAAACCCATAGATCTAACCTTTGTGAATAATTTACATTAAGATGTCGTAATAAGATATTGAGTATAATCAATCTGGCTGCATATCAATACGCGGTAGTAACCAATCATGAAACCAAGAATGAATAGAAGTATAAATTTTTGTACTTTGCATAAGTTCTAAAGCTAGCGATGCTTTTAAGTTTCTATCAGAACTTACAGTGTCGGTTGCTAAACGATTAGAACTAAGGATTTCAGGTATTGATGTTTCAAAGACAACTGTTTTTGATGAACTTGGTTCAGAAGCTGCTTCTTGTAGAGCTTGACCTTTAAATAACGCGTTATCTGAAAATAAGTTATTGCCATGTAGAGACACTAGCTGTTGAAAATAGTCCCAATCAACTGCACGACCTTCATTAATTAAGGCTTGGGCAGTGAAATGCTGTTCATTATGCGGTCGATAATCAGGCAGTACTACCAATGGTGTATCAGTGCTATAAACTTGAGAAATAGCGTTCAACCCACATGCCATCAATAAGCAATCACTGTGTTCAATAAAAGGCATTACATCATTGACTTCTGCAGCGATATCAACGTAAGCACGTTTGTTATGATGAATAGGGCCTAATGAAATGATAAGAGTATGAGGTAATAATTCTCGCAATTTAGGCAATTTATTATCAATATCCTCATGTCCGCCATAGCCTTTGATAACCGTTACAATGGGACGCTCATCTAACTCAATATACAGATGATTGTTGTTAGAAAAAGACACCAATGATGAGATAAATTCCGGATATGACAAGATACCTAATTGGCTAGTATTTACAAAATCAAGATATAAGGTTTTGGAAGGTAGCCATTCAGGGGTAACACTAGCATCTAAAGATTTGGGATAGGGAGCAATCATAGCTAATGATCCAGCGAATGCATTTACATGAGGTATATCATCACGTATACCTGGTAATCTCACATACAGATAGGGAATACTTGCGGCTCGGCACAGTATTGCAACTTCAACACTCACATCTATAATCATAAGCTCGATATTGAGTTTATGAATATTGTCTAAAAGTTGGTGAGCACGTTTTTGTATATTGCTATTACCTACAGGAGAATAATGCAAACTATTGGGTTGCCAATATTCTCCAGCTCTGCCTTTTAAGGTATCGGTATCTAGTTCATCTTCAGCCGCTATCCTAACCACCTGTGACTCAGGTATAGAATTAAACGTGTAGGCCTCAGCGCTTATGCTAGTAAATACCGTAATGTGACTTCTATCATCTACCGATAATAAGGCGGCCAGCTTGTCAGCTTGACGACAGTGCCCTGACCCATGGTGGTGAGCATAGTATCCAATATTCAAAAACAATTACTCCTTACTTAAAGTCATATCAGTAAGGTTTGCAGCCTCTAAAACATGATCAGATTTGATTGAATTATTGTTAGGGCTGTCTATCATATTTTGCCATGCTGTTGATTTAGAATGCACAGATTTAGATTGCTTAGCATTTGAAACATCAAATTGTGTGACATTTAATTGTGAAGATCTTAGTCTAAAAGAACTGGTCTTGAATGAGCTAGATTGTTCATTGGATTGTTCGGATCTTAAGTTACTAATCTCAAATGGCGGATACTGAATCTGTTGTAGGGTTCGATAGTATAAATCTAAGTATCCTTCTACCATGGGTGTTGATGAACAAAATTCAACAGCTCTATCGCGGCAGGCTTTACGTGAAATAAGTTTAATTATTTCAAATCCTCTAATAAAAGCCTCACTATCTTCTTTGGGAACGATAACCCCAGTTTCAGGCGTAATAATCTCAGAACTAGCCCCAGCATCAAAGCCTAAAACTGGTGTTCCGCAGGCTAAGCTTTCAGCAAGCGTTAGTCCATAAGGCTCATCCCACGTACTGGTAAATAGCATGGCAGTTACTTGGGGTAGATATTGATTGACTTCGGATTTAGTTAAGTGACCGACATAGTTCAAAAGTCGATCTGTATCCTTCAGATTAGCATCTTGATCTAATAAAGGTTTTACATAGTCATCAAAGTAGCATTGGTTGCTTTTTGGTCCGGCAATAATAAGTTTTTTATTGGCCTGTTGACAGTACTGAATTGCCAAATGCGTACCTTTTTCTGGACAAATCCTCCCATACCAAAAATAGACTTCATCAGAGATCGGCTCTAAATTTGCCTTAAATTGATCAACATCAATACCATTGTAAACTACATGAGATGGGACATATTCTGAAAAAAGTTGCTGCTGGTATTTACTTACTGAGGTGAATTGGGTGCTAGTACCTAGTTTTAATGTTACTAATGCTAAGTGTAATGCTGGAAACATGGGAGTATGAAAGGTAGTGAAGAATCGAGGCCCAAATACTTGACCAGTCATCATAGGGATATGATGCAAACTATGGTTATGAACTATATCAATTTCACCGCGCTCATCACGCTCAATAATGTCACGAAATGCCATTTGATATGCCAAATAGCTAAATAGTTCTTCACGGCCCATTGATAAATTCTTGGGGCCTTGGTCACCTATGATATTGTCAAACTCTTCATCGGTCATTAAGGGCACTAGTGTAGCCTTGGTCTGACTGTCTTTATGAGCATACAACAAAACTTCGTGACCCTTATCTACCAATTCATCGCATATTAAATGGGTCATTTTTTCAAGCCCGCCTGCATAGGGCTCAGTGATTGGATATAAAGAATGAGCAATAATAGCAATGCGTAATGGAGTAGGAGAGCTTTTAATCATATTGATATTATTGATTGAAGAATGCATAAAGATTCCAAGTCGTATAGTCATATTGTATTATTAAAGTTAAGTTGTAAAATTTAAAAATAAAGGGGTATTAATTTAGCTTTTATTTAAAATTGTATCGCTGCTTAGTTCTAATCTAGATAAAGGTTTTGTATTACTAAAATTATATACAGTGACTAAAATTGATGCTAATTTGAGCAAAAAGAACCCTACAGCACAGGCAAATAATAAGGGTGAGTAAAATTCTGAAATAGGTGAGACCATTAAAGCAGTAATAAAATTAAGGATTAATAACAGTTTTGGTGCCACTATTAAATCCTTAATCCATGGCGCTTTGTCATCATTCATAATCTTCTGCTTAGGCGTACAAGTAAAAGGTTTACTTTGTCCCCATAATACAGGCAACCAAGACAAGGCACCAAGTTCCCAAAAATTAAGGTGTAAAAGCCATGTCCGCAATCTATCGCTTAATTTAAATTTATGCTTAACATTAAACTGCTTATTTAAAGTACTACTATCTTGAAGGTAGGCCCATAAACGTCTAGTAATAAAAAGAGCATAACTGCTATAAATCAAAGCTAAAGGAAAAAAAACATTAACTTCGGCACTTGGATAGAACACTGAACCTGCAATAACCATTAAGGTTAACATATGAAAAACGATAAAAGGACCCGTTAAATTAACCCATGCTGTTAACTGTGACAGATGTGCCCTTAATAAGCTAAAACGCTGCCCATATGAAAGAGGTTCATTATTACTAAACTTCGTAGTTGTAACAGAATCAAAATTTTCATCACTTGCTGGAACCAGCTTGGAGGAACGAAAATACTTTTTTAAAACCTGCATATTGCCATAAATCCAGCGTCGACGTTGAGCTATCAGATCCTTTAATGTATTTGGCAAAATCCCTGAAGCAATGACTTTAGGTATAAATTCGCTGTTCATCCCATGACGATGCATTAACACACCCATCTGGGCATCTTCAGTAATAGATTCTGAAGACCACCCACCAAGCTTTATTAAGTCATCAACTTTAATAACCGCAAAAGTGCCTGTAGAAAGTGCTCTAATTCTATTAAATGGTCTATACAAATGATGATTAAAGTAATGGTTTAATTCGCTATGAATATCCACTTGACCATGACTACGGTAAAACTGAGGGAACTGTAATAGAGAATGGTTGGGGTGTTGCAATATAGCTTGCTTGATAGTATTTCTAGCATGCGCAAGCGCTTGATAATCACTATCTACGACCACAATATGAGAACACTGCCTGTCCATCAATTGTAATGCTAAGTTGAGAGCACCTGCTTTATAACCTTTGATGGCATCGACATGATAAAAGCGAACTTTTAACTTTGGGTTAAGTTTTTGGCAATAATCAGCCAATGGCTGGTATAAATGTACTTTAGTATTGTTATTATCAACTATTAAGATCTCATCTTGCGGCTGTTTAACCGCTAATAAAGATTCAATAGTTTTAATTACCAATTCAGGTGGCTCTGCACGAGTCATAATTTGAAAGCTTAAGGCTACCTTATTATTCGTATTATCAGATGGAAGGTTAGTATATGAATCTTTAAAAGCATAATGTTCAGAAATAGAATTAGGGTTGATTAAGGGTAAAGTTTGGAGGTCATTACTTTTAGCAATAATTGTCGTAAAATTCAGCGATACAGCACTCATAGATTATCCTTAGCCTTAAATGAATAATAGTGATTAGTCACTAAAAAAATAAAGATATTAATTACCAAGACTATTAGAAGAGCTATGTTTCTATATGTTGACAAGTGCAGGAGCTCATAAAATGAGACTAAACTTTAAATATAGGTCTATTCGTATAATAATTAGTAATAGATTTATATTATTTAATTGGAACAAATTGAAATTAATAAAGAAATATAACTCTTGATAATTTAATTTTTCTAAATAGTCCTCAAATAGCTATTTAATATCAATATATGTATTAAGGATTTAATAGGTGTTAATGATTATAAGGCTTAAAGGAAGATTATGTAGGTAATTTTATTGGGTATATATGATAGTTAATGTAAGTGATGCAATAAATATGCCTATACATTATTAAATTTTGGCACTAAAAAGGTTCGAATTTGTATAATATAAAATTATACGTTATTAGTATGAACAATCAGTTAACTTGATAAGATGCCTACAACAAAGCACAAAAAGCAATCTATATAAAATTTATTTTAAAATAAATTAAGTTAAATA
>NZ_JAGLBC010000213.1 GCF_018260395.1 Psychrobacter sp. | reverse complement strand
GTGTGAGTAAGCATTTAATCTAAATTGCAGTTACACAGAATTCGGGATGGGCTCTGCTGGCCACATGTTTTACCATATCGACAACCAATTTCTGACGTTCTTTACTATCAGGTTCGCTATTTAATAATTGGGGATCAGCATGCTCATAAAGATACTCTGCAGCTAATACTGATGCCATCCAAGTTCTAAAATCTTTGGCACTGTACTCTTCACCCGTATGCTCGCGTAGATAGCCATTAATGTCTTCACTTTGTACTACCTGTTTATTACCTTGTTCATCTAGGTACTTAAAAATACGATATCCTGGCAAATCAGAACAAGCTCTAATGATATCAATTAAGCGCTCATCTTGTAGCTCAATGTGGTGTTCTTTGGCACTCTTACCAACGAAATCAAATGCCAGACCCTCTTCAGTTTCTGTGATATGTTTGCTTCGTAAAGTACTTAAACCATAGCTTTTATTTTGTTCAGCATAACGGTCGTTACCAATACGAATTAGCGTGGTTTCAAGCAGTTTTACCACTGCAGCCAATACGTTCTCACGACTTAACATCTCTAATTTTAAGTCTTGTTCAACTTGAGCACGTAATGCTGGCAATTTATTACCAAAGCCGATCATGGCATCAAATTTAGCCTCATCACGCACTTGATTCCATAGCTGATGATATAAATACTGCTTGCGACCTTTTTCATCTCTACCCGTACATTGAAGGTGTCCATCATCATTATTGCAAATCCAGACTTCTGACCACATAGGCAGTATGGCGAGCGAATCAAAACGTTTGCGTAATTTTTTATCTTTGACTGTATGACCATTTACATCTCGATAGCTAAAGCCTTTTCCGCAGCGCATTCTTGTATACCCAGGCTCCTCATCACTCACATAGCGTAAATTAGCTCTCTTAGCTAAAGCTTCATAGTCATGACGCAGATCATTATCCATTTGTAACTTAACTGATCGCTCCATAACAGTCTCAGACTCTGAATTACTTTTCAATTGACCCATTACCGTCCCTATTATCATAATTATATTAATATACTTTGTTATTATTGTGTCTATTGTAAACACAGCAAACGCTATAACACAGATGCCACGTTTAGGTAAACTGTTACTCCCTGTAACTTGTGAAGAATTTATAGCTTTATATATAACTCTATATGAAGTGTAAAAAAAAGACTGTACCTTATTATAAAGTACAGCCTTAGTTATAAAGTACAGCCTTGCAAACTATTTAACTTTTTCATATAAGGCTAAATGAAATATCAAGCCTCGGATTTGATAATTTCGCTTGAATATCAATCAATAATTAACCTTAAATCAATAAAAAAATGCTATATACATAATTGCATCTTAATATTAAATCATACGAATCGCACCATCTATACGAATAACTTCAGCATTTAGATAGGCATTTTCAATAATATGCGCTACTAATTTGGCAAACTCTGCAGGTTGACCCAAGCGTTTAGGATAAGGCACACTGGCTTCAAGTTGAGTTCGCGCTTTTTCAGGCAAAGATTCCATCATAGGCGTACCAAAGACGCCGGGTGCAATGGTCATTACTCGAATACCATGCCGTGTCAGCTCACGAGCCAATGGAAGCATAAGTCCTACAACCCCAGCTTTAGAAGACCCATAACTACCCTGACCTACTTGACCATCGAATGCAGCAATAGAAGCGGTGTTAATAATAATGCCTTGATCCTCATTGTTCGGTCCACCATCACTAGCAACACGTTTAGCGATACTTGCAGCGACCAAACGGGCAACGTTGAAACTACCGACTAAGTTTACTTGTATGCCCTTGTTAAACTGATCAAGATCGGCTGGATTGTTGTCTCGATCCAATAACTTTTGAACAATTGCAATACCTGCGCAGTTGATACTTCCAGCCAAACCACCAAATTCTTTTTCAGCAGTTTCAACTGCAGCTTGAACCTGCTCAGCACTAGTCACATCACAACGTACATAGCGTGCTTTATCACCAAGCTCTTTGGCTAAATTCTCACCCGTTTCTTCATTTAAGTCAGCGATGATGACATTTGCTCCACGTGATACCAGCTCTCTAACCGTTGCTTCACCAAGACCTGACGCACCGCCAGTAACGATAAATGTTTGTGATTCAGTTTTCATATAAAATCCTTATAATATTTTTAATATTCAACAAAAGCCAGTCATTGGCCATTTGCATTAATGTTTTAGCCTATTCGCCATATGTGCAAAGATAGGCGCTTTCCACTTCTACTTTAACTTGGAACTTTTGATTGGCCTCTATGGTAAAACTTTGCCCCGCATCATAAGTTTTAAAATTATCGCTACCGGGTAGTTTAACCGTTAAAGCGCCACTAACTACGGTCATCGTCTCAAACTCACTGGTGCCAAATTCATATTCACCCACTTCCATAACCCCTACAGTAGCTGGCTTGGTTGCAGTCTGAAAGGCAATAGAAGTTACTTTATTATCAAAATACTGATTAACACTTGGCATATTCATCTCCTTTAACATTATGTAT
>NZ_JAGLBC010000212.1 GCF_018260395.1 Psychrobacter sp. | reverse complement strand
ATCCTTTTTACTCACTGACAAAAGCAATATTGCTCATTTGTGCTTCACTAGCAGTTGCCAACACTTGCGCTACTGTCTCATAACGCGCATCTTTGTCGGCTCTTAAGTGAATAGAGGGCTGTGGCTGAACGATTGATTCACTGGCCAATCGACGTTGTAACTCAGACAGCGATATGGGCTGAGCGTCCCAAAATATGCCCGCCTCTTTATCGATACTAATTTGAATAACTTTCGGCGGTTGCGGCTGAATACTGGCCGTGGTTTGTGGCAAATCTAAAGACACAGAAGGATTTACTACGGTTGCCGTCAATAAAAAAATAATCATCAATACCAACATGATATCAATTAAAGGAATGAGGTTAATTTCATTCATTGGTTGCATATCATCATCACCTAACTGAAATGCCATACATTGCTCCTTTTGAGCCTGCTCTACCGGATTACTTATTACTCATTAATTAATGATTACCGATTTCTGATTAATGATTACTGATTACTGATTACTGATTACTAGTTAATCGTTATTGGCACAGTATGTTATTAACAGGTATATCTATTTTTTTTGACTATCTGATCCTATTTCAGCGAGTCAACCTGTATGGTTTCAAAGCTATCCGTAGGCTTTGCAGTATTACCAAGTAAACTATATGCTGTGTCATTTGCGATAAATAGAGTTTGACGATTAATGCGAATGGCTATGTTATAAAAAACTACCGCTGGAATAGCCACAGCCAGACCTAGCCCCGTCATAATTAATGATTCACCTACCGGACCTGCCACTTGGCTTAAGCCTGCCTGACCTGACTGTCCAATACTGTGTAAAGCATGGAAGATACCCCAGACCGTACCAAATAAACCAATAAACGGACCAATGGCAGCGGTTGTACCCAATATGGCAAGTCCTTTTTCTCCCGAATAACGATAGCGACCAATCTCCTTCAATAACACCTGCTCAACTACCGTTCTTCGATCTGAACTGCTAATCGCAGATATAGTGCTAGACTCTGCCTTTACTGCTTGCATTAAATCCATCGATACCTTACTTTTAAGTCGTCTGCTTTGATAAAGACGCAAAATACCGGCAATCCAAGAGGCTATTGATAAACCTATCAAGCTAAAGAACAATAACTTGGTAACAATATCGGTATATTGCCAATAAGCTGCAAAATCCATGGATAGTCCTTACAAAACGGGAAGAAATTAACTTTAACTCAATGTATTTGCTATAAATATTCAATCTTTTTTAGAAGCTACCTTTATTTTATTTGAAAAGCTACTTATGTTGATTCTGTTTGGGTTTGGATACCCTATTGACTTAATGAGATATTCAGTATCAAAATTAATCAAGTTTATAATTTACAGGTAGGGTTACAATCCCAATCACAGGCATGCCGTTTTTGATAAAGGGATGAAATTTACCCCTTCTTATATCATAAACAGCTGCTTTATCAATAGTATTATTACCTGAAGAAGTGACTATGCTTACCGAGGTCACATTGCCTTGTTTGTCGACTATTAAATCTAGCGAAACTGTATATGTCTGACTTTGGGTTGTTCTTCTTACTTGGTCTGGAAAAAGATATTTTGGCTTACGTTGCCACCTGGCATCACTTGCAGAGAATCTTTGTGGAGTGTTACTGTCTGCTGCAACTTTGGCTGCCTGTACAGCTGCGGCTTTATCGGCAGCGGCTTTTTGTTGTGCAACTCTCTCTTTAGAAGCCTGCTCCTGTGCGGCTTTTTCTTGAGCAGCTCTTTCAGCAACGGCCTTTTCTTGAGCAGCTCTTTCAGCTGCCGCCCTATCAAGCACTGCCTTCTGTTTAGCGGCTAGTTCTTGAGTGGCCTGTTCTTGAGCTGCCTTTTGTTGAGCTTCTTTTTGTTTAGCGGCTTGATCAATTAAACGCTGTTGTTCATTGTTAGCCATGATAACTTTAGGCTTATCATTAATAGCATCATGTTCAACTATGGGTGATTTTTTAGTTTGTGTCTGATGCTTTGGTTCGGGTGGTGTTCTAGCTTTTTTGAAAGTGTCTATTTTTTCAACTTTAGGCTTTGGCTTTGTGACGGGCTTGAGATTTAATTTGTTGACTGGTTCTGATTTTGGCAACTTAACAGCATTCATCTCAGGCTTCGATGCTGATTGATTAAGCTTTGGCATATTCTCAAGCTTTGGTTTGACTTCTGTTACTTCTAGCTTTTGCTTATCAGGTATATTTAACAGCTGAATTTGAATAGGTTTCTTTATTTCAAGCTTTTTTGGGGTAAGCTTTGGCATATCTATATTTAATAAAAATAGAGCTGCACCTATATGCAACGCGAACACAGCTAATATTGTGATCGCCTTAACTTTAATTGAACTAGGTTGAAGGGCTATTTTATTTTTCATAGTAGCAAAGTGGACTCTATTGGTGATTACCTAATAGTTTGTTGTATAAGAAATTGCTAGTACATATAATCATTAGTAAAGACAGTTGCCAGTAAACATTGTCACACGCAAACATTTAATAGCAAAAGTAAATTAATGGTAAGTAACAATAATTGCTAAATTAGAG
>NZ_JAGLBC010000211.1 GCF_018260395.1 Psychrobacter sp. | reverse complement strand
TAATATTTTATAGTCAAATTAATGCTCTAATAGCTCAGATACTATAATCCTAGTGATATTATAAGTGTTTTGAAAAAATTGATAGACAAAAAAAAGAGACAATCCATAAGATTGTCTCTTCAAAGTACCATCATCTTTATAGATAATTAATACTATTATTATAATCTAAAGCTTACAAAAATTATTCAGCTGATTCGATTTGTTCAGCTTGTGGACCTTTTTGGCCTTGGCCTAATACAAAAGTAACTTTTTGACCTTCAGCTAGAGTTTTGAAACCACTACCTTGAATAGCACTGTAATGAGCAAATACGTCTTGACCACCATCGTCTTGTGCGATAAAACCAAAACCTTTAGCTTCGTTGAACCACTTAACAGTACCTTGAACACGTTCTGACATAACTTTTCCTAATATAAAATTGATTTAACTATAGTCATGATGCTTTTAACAGACCAGTTCTACTCTGGGTATGTAGATACTGCGTCGGTAGAAAACGTAAATCGAGTAGTATTGATTAGAATGTTGACTAATCTTCACTCTAATAAATAGCCACTTAGTTTACATTTCAACAATTTAATGCAGTCATGTTTGAATTAGTAGCCATGCTATTCATTCAAAAAGTAACTTACTTACTGACTGATAGTATAACAGCTTTAAACAGCTTGTCCTAATAAAATCTATAGTTTTGGTTATTTTCATGTAAAAATTGTAAATATTAATTAACCAGTTAACTTTGGATATAATAATACGAACAAGCATAAGGGGAGAAATGTTATCGCAAAAGACTGGCTAAAAGCAATAATTGGCTTAGGAATAACTAACTCATCTGATTTTTTTGGGAAGCCAGTTTGCTTTAGTAACCGACTGCCATATACCCAGCCAGCAAGAGTATAAGTTATATAAGCAATAGGTACCGCCATCTCAATTGATTTAAAGTTAATAGCATATAGTCCGGCAATAGAGACGAATAACCAAGATGAATCTATCAATGAACTGACATGGAAAAACTTAGATTGTGGCAGTTTTCCACCAGTTTTTTTGAGCATCTGCCCCTCTATCCAAATCAAAATTGCAATCACTGCACTTAAAGCAATATAGATAGAGCGAGAGTCAATATGTGTTAGCCACTGGGTATTCATAAGTTAAACCTTTGTATTTATTTTAAGTGTTAGTTAATCGTAGCTGCGTCAGCGACAACACTTAAAATAACCATCTTAAATTATTAGTACGTAGTATATTGCGATTTTTCAAACCGCTTCAAGTATATTCCCGATTACTATAGTCAAAATAAAAAACCCATGTATCGTTAGACACATGAGTTTTAATCTTTAGCAATTTGACTCGCCTATTTGACCTATTGTCTACAAAACAAGATTCTTTAAACATTTCAAAAAGCTAAAAATATTCAAAAACTTTGATTAGTTTTTGTCTTTATCAATTATTTTGTTGCCACCAATCCAAGGCATCATAGCACGTAGTTTTGCACCAGTTTTTTCGATTTCATGGTCAGCATTGTTACGACGACGAGCTGTCATTGAAGGATAATTGGTAGCGCCTTCACTGATGAACATTTTAGCATATTCGCCTGACTGAATACGCTTTAGAGCATTGCGCATAGCTTCACGAGATTGTTCATTAATAACTTCAGGACCTGTTACATATTCACCGTATTCAGCATTGTTACTGATTGAATAATTCATGTCAGCAATACCACCTTCATACATTAAGTCTACGATAAGCTTAAGCTCATGTAAGCACTCAAAGTAAGCCATTTCTGGTGCATAGCCCGCTTCCGTTAAAGTTTCAAATCCCATCTTAACAAGTTCTACGGCGCCACCGCAAAGTACCGCTTGTTCACCAAATAAGTCAGTTTCTGTCTCATCTTTGAATGTGGTTTCAATAATACCTGAACGACCACCACCAACACCAGCTGCATAGGATAAAGCCACTTGCTTAGCTTGACCTGAAGCATCTTGATAAATAGCGATTAGATCAGGGATACCGCCACCTTTAGTAAATTCAGAACGTACGGTATGACCAGGTGCTTTAGGCGCTACCATAATAACGTCTAAATCTTTACGTGGTACTACTTGGTTATAATGAATGGCGAAACCATGCGCAAATGCAAGCGTCGCACCTTCTTTAATGTTTGGCTCGATAACGTCTTGGTACAAAGATTTTTGGAACTCATCAGGAGTAAGAATCATAATCACTTCGGCTGCTTGTACAGCATCAGCAACTTCAGCAACTTTTAAGCCTGCATTTTCAGCTTTTTTCCATGAGCCAGAATTTTTACGTAGACCAACAGTAACATCAACACCAGAATCTTGAAGATTTAATGCATGTGCATGACCTTGAGAACCATAACCAATAATAGCTACCTTTTTGCCTTGGATGATAGATAAGTCACAATCTTTATCGTAATAAACATTCATAATATAGTCCTTTTAAATACTTTCAATTTATGTTGAAAATAGAGGTGGGTTTAAAAATTAACTTTTTAATTTTACGGTTTTTGATTTAATTAAAACCCTTGTCAATGAATTACAGCATTGACAAGGGTATAGGGTGT
>NZ_JAGLBC010000210.1 GCF_018260395.1 Psychrobacter sp. | reverse complement strand
TGGTTTTCAGATAAATCTATAGCTATAAAAAAACCCTAAGGCATATCAACATATACCAAAGGGCTTAAAATACACATGGAGTAAAACTAATTACAAAGTCTGGCTATTATATTACTTACAACCTGTTAGGCATTTGCTTTAAGTTTTAAACGAGCAGCATGTAACAATGGCTCAGTATAACCACTAGGCTGTTCACGACCTTTAAATACTAGATCACAAGCGGCCTTAAAGGCTATAGAATTATCAAAGTTATCAGCCATAGGCATATAGTTTGAATCGCCTATATTCTGCTCATCTACCACTTTCGCCATACGTTTCATAGACTCCATAACTTGCTCTTCAGTGACAACGCCATGGTGTAACCAGTTAGCAATATGTTGACTTGAGATACGTAGTGTCGCACGATCCTCCATTAGACCAACGTTATTGATATCAGGCACTTTTGAACAACCCACGCCTTGATCTACCCAACGGACTACGTAACCTAAGATACCTTGAGCATTATTGTCTAACTCTTGACGCTTCTCCTCTTCACTCCAGTTAGTATCTTTGGCTAATGGGATGGTTAAGATATCATCCAAGCTTGCACGCTCACGACCTTTGAAGCTTTCTTGAATTTGTTGCACATTATTCTGATGATAATGAATACTATGTAACGTAGCACCTGTTGGTGAAGGTACCCAAGCTGTGGTTGCACCTGCTTGAGGATGGTTCATTTTAGTCTCTACCATCTCTTTCATCTCATCAGGTTTCGCCCACATACCTTTACCAATTTGGGCACGACCTATTAAGCCTGTTTCAATACCAATATCTACGTTCCACTGTTCATAAGCTGGCTGCCAAGCTTGTGACTTCATATCACCTTTACGTACGAATGGACCTGCATTCATACTGGTATGAATTTCATCACCAGTACGGTCTAAGAAACCCGTATTGATAAAGATAACACGCTCTTTTGCCTGACGAATACTTTCTTTTAGGTTGATAGTTGTGCGACGCTCTTCATCCATAACACCCATTTTTAGAGTATTGCGTGGAAGGTTCAAAGCATCTTCTACTGCTGCAAATAAGTCATTGGCAAATTTAACTTCTTCAGGACCATGCATTTTCGGTTTAACGATATACATAGAACCTTCGCGAGAGTTCGAACGGTCATTATTACCTTTAATATCATTGATAGTTAATAATGGCGTTACTAATGCATCTAAAATACCCTCAAATATCTCTTCTTGACCATTGCCTAAGTCTATCAATACCGCAGGGTTTTGCATTAAGTGACCCACGTTACGAATTAATAAGACGGCACGACCTGGTAATATCAATTTACCGCCATCTGGTGTGGTGTATTCACGATCTGGATTCAGTCTACGTGTAAGCTCTTTATCACCTTTATAAAAGGTTTCAATTAAGTCGCCATTCATTAAGCCAAACCAATTGCGATAAGCTTCTACTTTCTCCTCAGCATCAACAGCTGCAACTGAGTCTTCACAGTCTTGAATAGCTGTAATAGCTGACTCTAATAAAACATCTTTAATATGAGCAGGATCATCTTTGCCTACTGGATGAGAAGCATCAATTTGAATTTCAACATGCAAGTTGTTATTCTTTAGAAGGATACCCGTTGGATTGCTTTCATCACCAACATACCCTACAAATTGAGCTGTATTGGCTAATGATGTAGTACTATCACCTTGAGCGATATGTAATTGGCCATCCTCAACACTGAAACCTGTCACATTGGTATAGCTACCCTCAGTCAATCCAAAATTTTCATCTAAAAAGGCTTTAGCATAGGCAACTACTTCAGCACCACGTTTTGGATTATAGCTACTGCCTTTGTCTTTACCATCAGCAGTATCTATTACGTCTGTACCGTATAAGGCATCATAGAAGCTACCCCAACGAGCATTAGCTGCGTTCAAAGCATAGCGGGCATTTCGGACAGGTACTACTAGCTGTGGACCTGGTATGCTTGCAATTTCTGGATCAACATTCTGAGTTGAAACTTCAAAATCATCACCTTCTGGCAGTAAATAACCTATTTCAGTTAAGAACTGTTTATATTTTGAGTAATCAATTAAACCGTATTTGGCAGGATTATCTAAATGCCATTGATCAATCTTAGCCTGTAGCTCATCGCGCTTAGCCAATAGCTCTTTGTTGCGGGGTGTAAACTTCTTAACGATATCTTCGAAATTAGACCAGTAAGTCTCTGATTCTACTCCAACACGTGGTAGCACATCATTTTCAATAAAATTATACAATTGGCTATCAATGGCCAAGATACCTTTTTGAACGCGATTATCATTGTTATTCACAGTGTTACTCATACCATATTATCCTTAGTTGATGAATAGATTTAAAAGTGTCTTAAATAATTTATATAAGCCAATATTAAGTTTTTGAGTAGTAGACTATTATTATTAATTTTATAAAAAATTAAGGCTATCTAGATAGATGAAATATACTTAACTGATGCTCGACCAGCCATTTATGACCGTCGTTCTTCATAGTACTATCATTGATAAAAATAAACAAGAAACGCCCATTTTCTAAATAAATGTTTAAACTTTACTGT
>NZ_JAGLBC010000032.1 GCF_018260395.1 Psychrobacter sp. | reverse complement strand
GGGTATTTGTTAAAGAATAGTGAATATTAATGACAGTGACTCTTTAAAGCCTTATAATATTTTGTTCGAATATGGTCTATTGCGATGTATAAGAGTTAAATTCTACTCTTAGGGCAAATGCATCATTTATAGCAATGTTAATTTAATACTTTTATTCCCTTAAAAAGTTTAGTCATTCTTTTTAATTTTATTCAGTTAATTTTTTGATATAGTTTTAGTGATGAAAATGATTAGATAAAACTGATTAATTTATAATTGAGCGAATGACTTCTAAATAGTATTGGACGATCAAGGTCGCCTCTTCTAAGGGCTAACTTAAAGGGCAGCGTTATGACTATTTTATTATTTGGCATTTGCCATTTTTTTCAATTGCGACATAAGGAGTGTGACGCATGTTAATTTTAACTCGCCGTGTAGGTGAAACTTTAATGATTGGTGATGAAGTAAGTGTCACGGTGTTGGGTGTAAAAGGTAATCAGGTGCGTATTGGGGTCAATGCCCCAAAAGATATTGCGGTACACCGTGAAGAAATTTATCAGCGTATTCAACACGAACGAGCAATGCAATCTCAAATGAAACATCTTGAGCAAAGTAACTTTCCTACTTCATTTGATGATGATGACTTTTTTAATAGATAACTGATTCTTTTTAAAATATTATCTTAAAAATAAGATGTTTATATTGTAAACTATCAACCATTATTACTAGTATATATTACCTAGATTCAATTTGATAATGAGGCCATAATGAGTATTCGACATTCTGACGTGTCAGCCCTACTAAACGGTCTGGACAAAAAAACTATTGGATTTGATGATGTCATCAATTTTATAGATGATTTTTATCGATATACTCCAGTTAAATTTACCAATGGGGATTTGGTTAATCAACCTGGTACTAATGAAGGTAGTGCTAAAATATTTGGTTTTGCTAAACTCAATGGTTTAAATCGACTCGATACTCTAAAACTATTTGGTGAGCATTATCAGTCTGTACTTAGCAATCTTAATGGCACTGATCATCCTAATATTCGTAATTTTATTCATTGGGGTTGGCAAGGCTTTTTAATGGAGCATAACCCATTAACACTTCGCCCAGAGGTTGATGTTAAAAATATTTAATTTCTTAATTAAAATGGTTTTATTCGCTTAGCTTTACGACACATAAAAAAGACTAACTTTAAGTTAGTCTTTTTTATGTCTATTCCATGCTTATCAAGATATCAATTATAGGAATTTTATTGGCTGAATAGCACCTTTGGGATTGGGCATATTTGGATAATGATGCTCGTGTTCGACATCACACTCATCACCCACCACTGTTCCATCTTTTTTAACCGGTTTATGAATATAACCTACTCGCTCATGCGGCGGTAAGTTCTCATGCTCCCATATCATAACAGCTTGCATACAAGTTTCACGCTGTTCAGGCGTTAACTTATTACCGTCCGCCCATTTACCCAATTCAATAGCCAAACGAAAAGAAGCTACCAACTCAGGAGTCATTGCTGCTAATACTTCTTCTTTATTCATGATCTTACCTCATATTTGATAATTACAGGCTGAAAAACGTCATAGTCAGTAATTAAACTACAAACATTTCTTATAAATCATCTTCACTATCTAGATTAAATTCCTCTGCATGAACATTCCAATTAAGCTTAGTACGGCAAGCTTCATAGAAATCAAAGCCTGGAGGATGCAATAATGTCAGCTTATCAGGATGTTTACGGATTAATAGCCTGTGATCTTGCTCAAGAGCAATACTAGGTTTGCCATCTGCACTCACCATAGGCTGAGTACGATTGTCCTTATGAATACGAATCATAATTTCACTTTTATCGCTCACAACTATAGGACGACTTGATAACGTATGCGGGTGCATTGGCACCATACATATAGCATCTAAGCTAGGATGAATAATAGGTCCGCCTCCAGATAAAGCATAAGCAGTCGATCCTGTGGGTGTAGCTACAATAAGACCATCACTATGCTGACGATACACATCTAAGCCATCAATCTTTAACTGAAAATCAATCATATGTACTGACTTGCCTGCATGCAATACCACATCATTTAAAGCCATATCTTGATGAATAATCTTATGGTCTTCTTGTATTTCCAACATCAATAAAAATCTTTGGTCCAACTGATATTCACCCATCAATACTTGGTGCAACTTTTCACCAACCTCATCAGGATTTACATCAGTTAAAAACCCCAATCTACCTCGGTTTACGCCTAACACTGGTACACGATAACGGGCCAAAGCTTGTGCTGCATGAAGAATAGACCCATCACCCCCTACCACGATCACCAAATCACATACTTCACCAAGCAAACTGCGTTTAACAATTTGAAGCTGGTTGAGTTTTTCAAGTTCAAGGTCTGGCAGTGCGGCGGTCTCTGAATCTACATAAAGACTCAACCCCATCTCATTAATGCGTTGGCCTATCTCATGTAAGGTAGTAATCACCCCTCTTTTGCGAGCACGACCCATCAAGCCGATACGTCTAAAAGCGGGGTTTTTTATAGAACTAAAAAGAGAAGAGTCTGATAAGTTTGGGAGCTTATCTGACTGCGCGGAGCTTTCCATAGGCTTAAGCTTCATTAAATAAGTCATTAAGTAGAGTGTTTGATATATTCAAGATTAAAAGTTTTTAATTTATGATTTTGCTTCAATTCAATAAAATAGAGTGCCCATAATAAAGTGCAATAAACATTAATTTATTAAGCATTTTATCAAGTGCTAATATAGTGCTATTACAGGTTGTAAGCGTATCACATTATCGGATTTACTGCATTACCCTGTGCTCAACTTTATATTCAAATGGTCATAGTTCATCCTATATCAAAATTATTATAAGATGCTATACATTGAAAAGCGAACATATCGTAACCATAAACTAGATAACAGAAGATATATAGTTGCCCAAATAGAGTAAAATCTATTTATTGTTAGGTCAGCTTTACCTATTATATAGATTTACGGTATTATGAAAGATAACTATTCTAATGATTCACAACTAAAGCTTTGCTTGTTTATATTTTGTTTTACTAAACACGTTTTTTCAAAGAAAATTTAGGCAACGTTCAAATATTTATTGAATTAATAATTTAATACTAAAGGAAGTAATTATTATGGCAAACCCTATTGTCAGTCGTACTGAACTTGCTGTTGGCGGCAAATCAATGACCGTTAAGGGCGTTGTGCATAAAACCAGCTTTTTATTAGGTCTAAGTGCTATTGCAGCTTTAGGCTTTTTCTTCTTCATTATGAGTGGTGGTATTAGAGGTGGCATGACACAAATCATCACTTTTGCTAGTATGTTTGCAGCTTTTGGTTTGGGACTGTTTATTACTTTTAAACCTCATAAAGCAAAAGCACTGGCTGCTCCTTATGCTATTTTAGAAGGTTTGTTTTTAGGCGGTGTTTCAATATTGTTTATGGGCATTGATCCAAGCATTCCTGCTAATGCTTTAGCGGCTACTTTTGTCACTGCTGCTGTTATGCTAGGTCTTTATCGTTCAGGCATGATTAAAGTAAATCAGAAGTTTCGCTCAATTATGATGTCAGCACTATTTGCAATTATGTTAATTTATATTGTCCAATGGGGGTTCGTTATATTTGGCTCATCTTTACCATTTTTATTCCAAACTGGTGGTTTGATAGCTATTGGTTTTAGCTTATTTGTGGTAGTGGTTGCGTCATTAAGTTTATTACTTGATTTTGATAATGTTGAACGAGCTGTCGCTGCCGGCGTATCAGAAGATTATGAATGGGTGTTCGGTATTGGTATATTGGCCACTCTAGTATGGATGTATTTCGAATTCATGCGTTTACTTAGTCATTTCAACGATTAATAACATTTTTACTTTTAATATCTGAATCAAATTCACTTATCATAAGAATAGAAGGGTCGCAATTTGCGGCCCTTTTTGTTGGGCTAAATGATATTTAATGATTTACTCAGATAACATTCATATGGTTGCTGTAAGTCTAAAAACAAGTTAAACACGTTTAAGTCGAAGTGCATTTAATACAACAATTAGTGAACTTAATGACATACCAATGGCTGCTAACCATGGCGGTACATAACCAAATGCAGCGGGCAATAATACCACTGAATTATATGCTAATGCCCAACGTAAGTTTTGTTTGATAATAAGCTGTGCTTTATCCGCCACTCGTTTTGCATCATATACCGAAGGCACTTTACCATTTAAGATAACACTGTCACTCGAGACTTGAGCCAAGTCTGCTGCACCAGCAATAGCTGTTGATATATTAGCCGCAGCCAACACAGGAGCATCGTTAATACCATCACCTATCATCATTACCACATGACCTTGTTGTTGTAATTCCTTAATATGATCTACCTTATCACTGGGAGACAAACCAAAATATACCTTATCAACACCAAGCTCTTTGGCCACAGTTTGGGCATGCTTGCTAGGATCACCCGTTAAAATTACCGTTTCAATATTCTGAGCATGTAAGGCAGCAATCATTTCTGCTACCCCTTCCCTAATGCTATCGTTAAAATAAAATAACGCCATTGGCTCCCAAACTTCATCATTAGACTGTATGCTTGATTGGCATCGAGTCAGCATTACCACGGTACTAGCATTGTACTTTTGTAGCTCTATGTTTGGCATATCTAAAGACGAACATGTGTCTGTCGCACTACGATTTAAAGCGAAATCGACATGACCTAAGCGATACTTATAGCCATTTCCAATATCATTAACCAAAGCTTCAATACCGCCTGCAGTATGGTGTGTTAAGTGCGTCACTTCAGGTAAGTGTAACTGATAGGCGGCATCAAGTAAGGCGCTTGCAATCGGATGGCGACTGCCTACTTCTAAAGCCGCTGCTATGGCCAGTAGATTGTCTTTATCATTATCTTCATCTTCATCTTCATCTTTATCTTTAATTTTCTTGCTAACTTGCTGTGCTAAGTTATTGTGTTTTTGTAGCGAATCAATATATAACAGATTAGGCTTACCATACGTTAATGTACCAGTCTTATCGAATGCCACATGCGTTATTTCAGCCAAAGTCTCAATGGTATGGCCTCTAGTAGTTAAGAAACCATAACTTGCCAGCCTATTGGTTGAAACGGTTAAAGCAATGGGGGTCGCCAATGATAAGGCACAAGGACAAGTTGCTACCAATACTGCGACAGTGGCCCAAAGTGCCTGGGAAGGATCAACAAGGTACCAACCTATAAACACAAAAACAGACAAAATCAAAATTCTTAGCACAAACCAACGGGCCCATCTATCTGCTTGTTCCGCAAGTTTTGGTTTTTCACTCAAGGCACGGTTCATTAAACGATCAATTAAGGCAATTTGACTGTCTTCTGGTAAGGCTGTGACCAACATTACAAAAGGCTGACTATCGTTTTGAGAACCGCCAATGACTCTATCCCCTCTGCGTTTAATTATCAGAAGACTTTCACCAGTAAGCAAACTTTGAGAGACCGTCGCCGTTTCGCTACAAAGGATACCGTCAGCAACCACTTCACTACCTGCCTCAATCATGATGACATCACCAATCTTTAGGTTATTAGCGGTAACAGTCTCACTACCCGTCTCAATTTGAGAGACTTCTAAATCTAATTTATCAAAGCTAAATGCTGTATCTGATCTAAGAGTACTATGAAGCTCGTTTTGAGTTTCAGTATGAGGCTCAGGCTGCTTGTTACGCTGCGCTAAGTGAATCAGCTCTTCAAGTTTAGTTAGTTTTTGCTGTTGTGGTGGAGTCAATATTAAGCTATGTTCTGCAACTTCAATCTTATCTGCAACTGACTGATTAGATGAGATATTTGATTGTTCAATTTGCTGCACCAAATCAGCTTCATTGCCAATTCTTTGTACTAAAGTGGGCTCAACAACCACCAAATCATTGGCCATATTTGCCGCTTTTAATCGAGCGTTATGCTCAATATATCTACCTGCCAGTAAGAAGAACACAAACATACTAACTGAATCGTAATAGGTCTCTCCTGTACCTGAAATGGTGGCATAAAGACTGGCAAAAAAAGTAACTATAAGCGCAATACTAACGGGCACGTCCATATTGACCTGACGAATTTTAATCGCTGACCATGCTGAGCTAAAAAAAGGTACTGCACAATAGAAGAAAACAGGGATGCTGACAAATAGCGATACCCAACGTAGAAAATCTCGTTGCTCAACCAACATGCCGCTGAAGCTGGTGTACTTGCCAAAATACATACCCACTGCAAACATCATCGCTTGCATGGCACCTAAAGCTGCTATACCTAATCGAATCATCATTTTTTTGTTGTTACGAGCCAGCATCGCTTCATGAGTATCCTGACGATAAGGCTTAGCGTCATAGCCTATTTGATTAATCGTTGCCAAAATCGCACTAATAGCCAACTGCTCTTCATCCCAGATTACCCGCATACGCTGATTGGTCAAATTAACCTGACATTTATCAACGCCTTTTAATTCATATAACCTTGTTTCAATTAGCCAAGTACAAGCAGCACAGCGTAAGTTACTGACCGAAAGTTCAGCCACCGATTTACCATCTGCCGCATACACAAATTGAGCTTGAATGTCTTCATGATCATAGGCTCTCAAACGATCTAATTCAGTGGGCATACTGGCAGTACGGTTTATTTCAGATCGATCCAAATAATACTGCTCAAGACCGGCTTCAACTATACTCTCTGCTGCAAGTTGACATCCCATACAGCACATTAATCTTGACTCTCCTAAGACTTGGGCAGTAAAAGGTGGTTTAGGAACAGGCTCGCCGCAGTGGAAACAACATCCCTCAGGAGGCAATATCAGATTATCAATGTCTTGGGTATAGTAAGTGAAATGGCTTTTGGAACTGGGATCATTTGAATTATATTTAGAATGGGTCATAGATGGATTCACAACATATTGTCGCAGTAAAGATACTGCCTATTGTATCAGGTCTTGCAAACTTATAACTTTTATCTAAGCCAAAGCTAAAGCTATTGATTTGGCTTAGATATGGTTGCCTTAAGATGGAAAAGCAATGAAAATATGTCTTTAAAGCTTAATAAAAGGCTATTAAAGGGCTTTTTCATTGAAAAAAAGGTCTTTTTCCGTCATTATAATCAGGTCTTTTTTATGTTGGTAAAACTATCGTGCCTCACAAACCTTCTACTGTAATACCTAATCTTTCAAATTCAACTAAAAACTCGTTTAATACAAGCACAGGTAAAATTCCAAATCCCGAGCAACAACGAGGATCGGTGATCGGTTTTCTATTATTGATTATCATTATTGTCGGTATGCTTTTACTTGCCATGTATTTGATTAAGCAAGATAAAATCATTACCAATAAATTTGAAGGTAAACGTTGGAATATCCCAGCCAAAGTGTATTCTCAGCCATTAGAGCTGTATCAGGGTGCCTCATTAACTACCAATAATCTTGATACTTGGTTAGAGATGCTAAATTATAAATCGAGCTCGAATTATAACAGTAGCGGTACTTATAATAAGTCTTCGGGACAGTATGTGATTCATACCCGCGGCTTTCAATATAGCGCCAATGATGTTGATCCTCAACAAGTTATCAAAATTAAAATCCAAGACTCAAAAATTACCAGTATCCAAAGTACCCAACCTAATGATACTGGTATAGTACGTGTTGAACCAGTAACCATTGGGGGTATCTACCCTGATAATAACGAAGATCGCATTGTTCTTCCTATCTCGGAGATACCTCAACCACTTATTGACGCTCTAATTTCAACCGAAGATAGAGGATTTTATCAACACAAAGGCGTTTCTTTAAAAGGTATTGGACGAGCCATTTATAACAACTTAAAAGGTGGCTCAATGCAAGGTGGTTCGACCATCACCCAACAGCTAGTAAAAAACTTTTATTTAAGCTCAGACCGTACCTTAAAACGTAAAGCTAATGAAGCCATAATGGCCTTATTGCTTGAATTGCATTACAGCAAAGATGAAATATTACAGACCTATTTGAATGAAATTAATTTAGGTCAAAATGGTAACCGCTCTATCAATGGATTCGGTTTAGCTGCTCAGTTTTATTTTAACAAACCATTAAAAGAGCTTCGCATTGATCAACAAGCTTTATTAGTTGGACTTGCCAAGGGTACCAGTTATTATAACCCAAGACGAAATCCTGAGCGTGCATTAGACAGACGTAATACAGTACTTGCCAACATGTTAGCTACGGGCAAAATTGATCAAAATACATATGAAGAAGCTATCGCAAACCCACTAGATGTGGTTCCCAAACCTAGCGTGGGTAAAAGCCGCTTCCCAGATTTTCTTGATATTGTAAAACGTGAACTTCAAGCAAACTATCATCACGATGACTTGAAAAATGAAGGGTTACGTGTTTTTAGTACGTTAGATCCAATTGCTCAGTTTGCAGCAGATGATGCAGTTCAAAAAGAGCTGTCTTTATTGCGTAAAAAAGACAGTAAAACAAAATCATTACAAGCTGCCTTATTGAGCGCAAATCCAGCTTCTGGAGAGCTTGTTGCTGCTGTTGGTAGTGGTAGTGAGTTCACTGGATTTAACCGTGCTGTAGATGCCAAACGTCAAGTTGGGTCGTTGCTTAAGCCATTTATTTATATGACGGCTTTAGAGAGCGGTAAGTATAATCTTGCCAGCTCAGTTAATGACAGTCCAGTTACCCTTACTTTGACAGACGGAACCACATGGACACCGAAGAACTATGATGGGATTGATCATGGGTATATTCCTCTGACAACTGCATTGGCAAAGTCATACAATCAGGCGGCAGTAAATACTGGTGTTGAATTTGGTGTAGATGCATTAATCAATCAAATTCATTTGCTTGGGATCAATGAAAAAATTTCAACTTATCCTTCATTATTTCTGGGTTCAGTTGAGTTAAGCCCAATGCAGATGCTAGGCATGTATCAAGTTGTAGCTGCTGGTGGCTTTCGCACCCCTATTATCAGTATCCGTACAGTGGTTGACGATAGAGGTACCATTCTACAACGTTCAGGATTAGACACTAAACGCAGTGTGCCACCTGATGTCAACTATTTAACCAATTATGCCTTACAAGAAGTGGTTAAAAATGGTACTGCAACCTCTTTAAAATCATTGGGCAGTAATCTTAATCTTGCAGGCAAAACTGGTACTACTAATGATTATCGTGATGCTTGGTTTGCAGGCTATAGTGGAAATTATGTGAGCGTGGTTTGGGTAGGTAGAGACGATAACAAACCGATTGGCCTTAGTGGAAGTAGCGGTGCCTTACCAGTATGGAAAGACTTTATGGGACGATTAAATCTAACCCCGGTAGAGCTAGTTCAACCTGATAGCGTTGAATGGTTATGGTTAGAAAATGGCACAGGCAAACTGTCGCACGAAAGTTGTGAAGGCGCACGTTATTTACCAGTTCTATCAAGAAGTCTTCCTGAAGAAGCCAGTGACTGTGCACTTGCTATATATCAACAAGAACAATCTCGTAGACAGATGCAGTGGATTAATGATCAGCGTAAAGCGCTTTTGGAACAAAGTCGCCAGTTAGACAGCGCCCAAGTGGGCATGCCTTCAGATAATAATGACAGGTCTACCAGCGATAATCCCAATAATGACTCACAAAATGGTGAAGGTGGTCCTTCAAATCCCACAAATAGTCAGCATTCAGGCGACACTTGGTATGATAAAGCTTTAGAATGGTTTTAATTAACTATTTTAAAACTAACCTTAACTTGTATCTTTTTTATAACTAAAATATTAAATTAAGTTTTAGAATATATTTTATTTTTATAAAGCTAACTGGGGCTCTTGCTAAGTTAGCCTTGATTTTTTTATTTTAACCCTATATTTGGATTGAAATTATGTCTATGCAATCCCGAGTACCTTTAACTACGATCAGTGTTCAAACATTAGTCAAACCCAGTATGGTAAAGTCGTTAATAATTGGTTCAACGCTCGGATTACTTTCAGCAGCAGCTTTAACTGGGTGCCAAACCACAGATGGGTTATCGACTTCTTCAGCCCCTGTTACGATGCCTAGCGACAAATCAAGTCGGACCCAGCAAATACCTCAAAATCCAATGGATGACTCTACTAATCCTGCTAATCCAACTGATGATGAATTTGATGATAGCAACTATCCTATTTTAGAAACACAACAAGATAGTGAGACTTCTTCCATAGCGAATAGCAATAATGAAGTGTCAGCGCTTGGAGATTCATCTTCAACTCCTACCCCTAGTACAAAGGTGAGTAGTAAGCCACCCTCTTCTATGACGCCTGCCGCTGAAGCGCCTTATGAGGAAAATCATTCTGCTGCTAATGATATAGCTACATCAAGACCTATAATCACTACCTCTAATGCGCCAGAGGAAGTGTATAAAGAAAGACCTCCTGTGCTGGATGCTAGGACCACTCAACAAATCCTACTTGAACAAGCACGTCAAAACTCAAAACAATCCAATCGTAAACCTGCCTCTATTCAAGATGGGAACAATCTACCTGCTTTTCAAAAGTTAATGAACACTGGCGTTGACCAGCTCCGCCAAGGACAAGTATCTGCGGCACAAGCTACATTCACTCGTGCTCAGCGTTTGGGTCCTCAATCTTCAGCTGTTTATTTTTATTTAGGTCAAGTGGCTCTAAAACAAAACCAACCCTTAAAAGCTGAAGCAATGGCTCGCCGTGGGTTGGTTGTGGCACAAACTGAGTCAAGAAAAAGAGCCTTGTGGCAAGTAATTTTAAAAGCAGGACAAGCTCAGGGTAATAATCGCGTGATTAATGAAGCGAACGCTGCTCTTTCACGATAAAGGCTATCAACCTAAACGCTATCACGTTAAAATACACGATTTAAAAAGTTATATATCTTAAGGATTATTATGGATTGGCAGCAACTTCACTTACAGTGCGAAAAACAAGATGTGGATTTGGCTGAAAGCCTTTTATTGGAAGAAGGTGCGCTTTCAATTAGCTTAGAAGATGCTGGAGATCAGCCCCTGTTTGAACCTCTACCAGGTCAATCGCCTTTATGGGATGAAGTCGTCTTAACGGGTTTATTCACAGCGGATAATGCTCAAGATATTGAAGCTGTGGGTCAGACTATTGCGGTGCAAGTAAATGCTCGACGTGTATGGACCACTGCCCTCGCTGATACTGATTGGGAACGCGAGTGGATGTCGCATTATGCGCCTATCGAATGTGCCAATAATTTATGGATTGTGCCTAAATGGATGACACCGCCTGATCCTACCGCCATTAATATTATGATGGATCCAGGATTAGCTTTTGGCACAGGCTACCATGCCACTACTCGGCTATGCTTAGACTGGTTTACTGAACAGAACTTATCCAATAAAGTGGTTATTGACTATGGTTGTGGCTCAGGTATTTTAGGTATCGCTGCCCTTTTATTGGGTGCTAAACATGTATACAGTGTCGATATTGATCCTCAAGCTGTATTAGCTACCAATCAAAATGCTGAACGTAATGACGTCGCTCATCAATTACAAGCTTTCCTGCCTGAAGATTTTGCCAAAGCCTTTGAGGGTGGCGACATTCCTAAAGTGGATATCATTGCTGCCAATATATTAGCCAAACCTTTAATGGAATTAGCGCCTTATCTAGCAACCTTAATCAAGCCTCAAGGTGATATAGTGCTGGCAGGACTTATCTCTGAACAATTAGAAGATGTTATCAGGGCTTATCAACCCTGGTTTAACCTAGATACACGTCATTCCTACCAAAAAAATGAAAAGCAAGATGACTCACATTGGCATCGTTTATCAGGGACTTTTAAAGGATAATCTGTCAGACTTAATACATTGCTCAAATATGCGCTAAAACTCAATTTTTATTATTAAGACTGAATAGATTTGTTATAAAAACTATGGACTATCAAACTTCTTCTTTAAGCGATTTGAATACACTAGCTGTTACTATCGATAGTGATAATGCTTCAGTGGTTCCTATAAATCGTATGCCCCTTCGATATCATGTTCAACAAGCCGTTGAACAGTATTTTATAGAGCTTGAAGGAGAAACAACGACAAATCTTTATCATACTATTTTACAAGAAATAGAAAAACCTCTATTACAAGTGGTATTAGACCAAACACAAGGCAATCAATCTAAGACTGCTTTGATACTAGGCTTAAATCGAGGAACTTTACGTAAGAAAATGGAACAATACGGTTTAATGTAAAGGTAAAATATAGCGTTGATATACAGTTTTAGTAATATAGAGATTATTAATATTGAGGCTCTAATGATAAAGAGTTACTGCTAATAATATCGATATATCATTAACTCGTTTTATTTAGTTTACTAGCTTTAATTTAGTAAAAAAACTGATAACCAAACTTCGAGGCTATAATCGTTTCTGGTAACAATTTTGTTTTATGTATAGTTTTGCTCTATTATAGCCGCGTCTTAACCATTCAGGGTTAAGATAATATCAAAAATCACGATGATTTCAGAATTTATCCACCCTTTTTATCGTCAAATACATGGGAAAAACTATGTCTGATAAGCCGTACGCTCTTATTTCTGTTTCTGATAAAGCTCATATTGAAAGCTTTGCCAAAGGCCTAATTGAAGCAGGATACGAATTATTATCAACAGGTGGTACTTATCGCCTACTGTCTGAAAATGGCATTGCAGTTACTGAAGTAGCAGATTACACTGGCTTCGCTGAGATGATGGATGGCCGTGTTAAAACACTTCATCCAAAAATTCATGGTGGCATCCTAGGCCGCCGTGGTCAAGATGACGCCATTATGAGTGAGCACGGTATTCGTGCAATCGACTTAGTAGTGGTCAACTTATATCCATTTGCTCAAACCGTAGCAAAAAAGGATGTGACCAAGGCTGATGCGATTGAGAATATCGATATTGGTGGACCAACTATGGTACGTTCAGCCGCCAAAAACCATCAACATGTGGCTATCGTTACTAGCTCTGATGACTATGAATCTATCTTAAAAGAGCTAAAAGAGGCAGGTAGTTTATCTCAAAAGACCCGTTTTGATTTGGCCGTAAAAGCTTTTGAACATACTGCTAACTATGACGGTATGATTGCTAACTTCTTAGGTAGTCGTCTTCAGTCTTTTGAAGAGCCTGATAACTTTGCCCGTACTTTCAATGTTCAATTCAAAAAAGCTCAAGACCTACGTTATGGTGAAAACCCACATCAGCAAGCTGCGTTTTATATTGAAGAAAATGGTTCAGGCGAAGGATGTATCGCTACTGCCAAACAACACCAAGGCAAAGATCTATCTTATAACAATATTGCTGATACTGATGCCGCTTTGGAATGTGTTAAATCATTCTCCGAATCTGCGTGCGTTATTGTGAAGCATGCTAACCCATGTGGCGTCGCAATTAACGCAGATCAGACTCAAGCCTACAAAACAGCTTTTAGTACCGATCCAGAATCATCCTTTGGTGGTATTATTGCTTTTAACCGCCCTCTAACTAAGCAAACTGCCCAAGCTATTGTGGATACTCAATTTGCAGAAGTTATTATTGCACCCAGCTTAGAGCAAGGTGTACTTGAAATTACGGCTGCTAAGAAGAATGTTCGTGTATTAACTTGTGGTGACTTGGCCAATCCTGAAAACCGTGCCAAACAGTATGATTATAAGCGTGTTACCGGTGGTCTATTGATTCAAAACCAAGATTTAGGTCTAATCACTGCCAATGACTTACAAGTAGTGACAGAGCTTCAACCTACTCAAGAACAGTTAAATGACTTATTATTTACTTGGACTGTTGCTAAATATGTGAAGTCTAATGCTATTGTTTACGGTAAAGATTTACGCACAATAGGTATCGGTGCAGGTCAGATGAGCCGTGTAAATTCAGCTCGTATTGCTGCTATTAAGGCTGAACATGCCAATCTTAAAACTGAGGGTGCAGTAATGGCATCGGATGCTTTCTTCCCGTTTAGAGACGGTATCGACAATGCTGCTGAAGTGGGAATTAAAGCCATTATTCAACCTGGGGGTTCTATCCGCGATGATGAAACCATTGCTGCTGCTAACCAGCATGGTATAGCGATGGTATTCACCGGTATGCGTCATTTCCGTCATTAAGCAATAATCATTAAGCATTAATACGCAAATTAAAGTGCAAGCGTAATACAGTACAATTATAAAAAGACCGCCTCAATCTGAATTGAGGCGGTCATTTGTATATTATAAACCATTCTTAAAAGATTAATAATTATTGAGCTGGTTTAAACCCCTCCGACTTCCTTAATGATGGCATCATTCTCTTCAATTTTGGTAGCAGCTTTTAAGTATTCAAGATAATCCCTAAAATATTCCTGCCCACGCACACTTTTCATGTCGAACATAGCTTGTGATAACTCAGCGGCTGGAATATCTTTCATAGACCCTTTTGTAATCGGACCTACTACCAATACGGTTGCTCCCTCTTTTGTCTTAGCAGTTAAGGCAATGCGAGTACCATTTGGACTGTCTTTACTAAAAGCAATGGCTTGTTCATCTGTCGACAAATATGGGTTTCGACGATTAATATTCCCCAACGACTGAAAGTTAACTTGCACAGATTGCATTCCTTTTTCATTCACAGTCTTGCCAATATTTTTTGCAGCAGCTAAAGCTTGTTCACTGGCTTTTTGCTTCACAATTAAATCTTTAATAATTGCAGTAGCCTGCTGCAACGTCAAAGGTTTTATTGGGCGATAGTTGGATGATTGTACCCATACGGTGCCATTATTCACTTTGATGCTTGGACTTACAGATTCATCTTGAAGAGCGAAGTTATCAAAGGCAGCCTCGATTACAGCAGGCTGAGATAATATAGATGTATTGTCTTTTTTGGTATAGTCTTTTATTTTTTGGACAGTTAGTTGTTCTTGTTGTGCAATGTCTTCAATACTGACACCATCTATAGCCATCTCATTAATACGGGTAATCTTGTCCGCAATTAACTGTTCACGCTTTTGACGGGTCGCCTGTGCTACTAACTGTTGACGTATACTGTCTAAGCTTGGGACACTGTCACCAGACGTTTCAGTAACTTTAAATAACTGATAGCCAAAACTAGTCTTAACTGGCGCTGAAATTTGCCCTTTACTTAAACCTTCAATAGCTTTGGCAACTTTTGCGCCATCTGCGCCAAATGCATCGGCATTAAAGGTACCGATATCACCACCTTTAGCCGCACTGATAGGGTCTTTTGAAAACTCTTTTGCTAAAGCTGCAAAACTTTCGCCCTGTTTTAGGCGTTTCTCAATTTGCTGAATGGTTTGCTGAGCATTATCACCAGTGACCAAAATTTGACTTAGCTTTTGATTAGTATTACCTACAAACTTAGCTTTAAAAGCATTGTACTGAGTTTGGATATCCTCTTCGGTTACCTTGTCTACAGCGACTTTAGCCGGATCCAATTGAATATAGGACAAATCAACCATAGCCTTACTATTAAACGCATTTTTATGTTCATTGTAATAGTCTGCAACCTCTTTATCAGAAACTGATACCTTATCTTTAAATTGCTCCCAAGGTAGACGGTAGACCCAAACATCTCTGGTTTCTAATTGCAGTGCCAATAAGTCATTTATTTCAGCCTCTGGATATAATGCAGTTTGAGCTACACTTGCATAGAGTTGCATTAGGTTTAACTGCTGACGATACTGATCAAATAATTGATCTTTGGTCATACCTTGCTGCTGTAAAGAGGAGGCAAAGCGTTCATTTGAAAACTTACCATTGCTGTCTAAGAACTGAGCGTCTTGCAACAACAAGTCATTAATTACTTTATCTGATACATGCATCCCTAACTGATCGGACTGGTTTCTTAGCAAAGCACGATTGATCAAGCTTTTTAAAACTTCACGATTTAGAGCTTGGCTATTAATTGCACTTGCATCAACTCGATTTTTAATGAGCTCATTTCTACGATTATTAATAGCATCTTGGTATTCAGCACGACTAATTGTTTGATCGCCTACTTTAGCGACATCGTTTGCATTTGCTGATCCGGTAAAATAGCTTTCAAGGCCAAGAATTACTAGAGGAGATAGGCATAGCATCAAAAAAATTCTGCCAGGCCAACTTTGAAGAAAATTACGTATCGAGTCCATAGTACATATCAGTCATTAGTTAATAAAAGGGTAACGTAATATCATACGTGAAAAGAAGGTGTGACACAAAAAAAACGCACCCTAAGGTGCGTTATTGTCTGCAATCAGACAGAGTATCATTAAATCTAGCACATATTCGGCTTAGTTCAAACGATCTTTAAGGCCTTTACCTGCTTTAAAATGTGGTACACGGCTAGCTGGAATCTGAAGCTCATCACCAGTCTTAGGGTTACGGCCAGTACGCGCTTTGCGATCTTTAACGCTAAATGTACCAAAACCTACTAATGAAATAGTGTCGTTGTTTTCTAAAGCTTCACCGACACTTTCCATCATAGCATTTAGAGCGTCAGCAGCTTGAGTTTTGTTCAGACCACTTTTCTCAGCGATGCTATCTACTAATTCTGATTTATTCATGGAGACTTCCTTTAAAATGATTTAATTTCGGAGGTAAATTCTAGCGCTTAAAAAATAATTAAGCAATATCCAAGCCCTTAAATACTACATGATTGAACATAAAAATGCACTTTTTAAATTTCAAATCTCATAGAGGCATGGAAGTTTATAATGCAGTTATAGCAAGGGGTTTAGAAATGTGCAAGTTAATTTACAATTAATTGTCCAATTCCATACTCATAACGTCTTGAGACACTACTTATAATGACTTTATACCTTTAAATCCACGTTGATTCAAGTGAATTCGTTAAATTTGTAAGTTTACAAATGCAATTTAAATATAGCCAACAGTATTATACGTATGGCGAGTACGTTACATTATGCTATTATTTATCTCATTTGCCACAAATAATGGTTATAATTAATTCATCAAGAAATATCATCAACCCTAGGCGTTTACTTTGCAATAAAGGAAATATAGCGTTTATTCTAATTATAGAGTTGCCTATCTTAATCATTGCATATGCGAATCACAATAATTTAATTAACAATTCTAATAATAAATAGGTTTAGTATGAGTCAAAATTCAATTTCAAGCTCTTTACTTAATGTGGTTTTGGTGTTTGCAGAGTCAGCCATTACCTTTGTTTTACGATTCGATCCTAACCTACGTAAGGCTGTTTATCCTCTAGCCCAAAAAAATGCTGTGGTATGTATACGCAGTTATTTGCCTCATACTCAGTTCTATGCAACCTTTACCAATAGAGGTATTTTATTAGACAGCCAGTTATCGCAGGAGACGACTGAACCTGATGTGGTTGTCAATGCTTATAGTCATCAGTTAATAAATTCGTTAATAAGTAACGATGTCACCCAAATTAATAAAATAACTATGCGTGGTGACACTGAAACGGTAAGTGAGGTGCGTAATTTCTTTACCCAATTAGGGGTTGCCAGCTTATTCCAAGGCATAATTAAAACGGTTAAGGGCAAAAATAAAGACAATCAAGGGACTTCAAATAACGATGCTAAGCCTGACTATAAGGTACGTATTGAAGAGCAACAACAGCAGTTAAATGCTCTAAGTATGCGCAATCGTGAACTTGAAATCAGCTTGAAAGAAGCTCATAGTAAACAAAAGACCACCCTTATCGCGTTAATAGTGGCTTCATTGATTGCTATTGCTGCAGTGATAGGTTGGATTAGTTAGTTAGATAATCAGTTAATCTTCAACTACTTGTCTTCAATTTTGCTCATCCGTATTTAGCTTTACCTGATAGTTTTAAAAAATATCAAACGCTACTTTATCCTAAAAGCTAATATTGATATTTTTAAATTCATTAAACTCCTTATCTGCTTATCTCCTTAACTATGCCTAGGCTTGATTAAGGAGTTTACTTGCGTCTTATTTAAACTTACTCATATATTAAAAAGTATTGAAAACTTAATTGGCTGACCTCAAATCTAGTTCTGCCAATACGCATATCACAGCACTCTAATACGACTTTACTACCCACAATTTATTATCATAGTGTCGCTTTAATTCCATACCTATAATGCTGTTATTAATTTATTTTTATAATTAATACAAGTAATTACCTTATTCTACGGTCATTACAATTTAGTCACCAATTAATCTTGACTGTATTACTCGGAATTAACTATAATAGGATTTAAATAATTTAGATTGAATTGGTGGAGACATAAATGCGTTTAACAACTCGAGGCAGATACGCTGTTACTGCGTTATTGGATCTAGCTATTCAAGATGGTGATTCGACGAATGCGGTCTCCTTATCTGATATTGCAAAGCGTCAATCTATTTCTATTTCTTACTTAGAGCAGTTATTTTCTAAGTTACGTAAAGCAGGATTGGTCACCAGTACCCGCGGTGCCTCAGGCGGTTATCATTTAGCAAAACCTTTGGCTGATATAGATGTTATGACTATCATTACTGCGGTAGATGAGTCTGTAAATGCTATGCAGTGTGGCGGTCAAGGCAACTGTCAAGGTGGCGCAATGTGTCTTACCCACGACTTATGGTGTGCTCTATCCATGCACATCGAACAATATTTAAAAAATATTTCTTTAGAACAGTTGTTACAAATGGAAAATGTGAAAGATGTCTCCCATCGTCAGCAATTATTACATGAATCAGCAACTGATAAGACAGAAAAAAGCTCAAAGATAAATCCAAATATAATATTCCCTGCCAGTGAGGTTAATCCAGCATGAGTAACGTAAATCGCCCAATCTATCTTGACTATGCAGCTACAACACCTGTTGATGCGAAAGTAGCAAAGAAGATGGCTGAATATATGACCTTTGAAGGCGTATTCGGTAATCCAGCTTCTCGTTCACATGGTTATGGTTGGCAAGCTGAAGAAGCGGTCGAAAATGCCCGTCAACAGATTGCTGATCTTATAAATGCAGATCCTCGTGAAATTGTATTTACGTCTGGGGCTACTGAATCTGATAACTTAGCTATCAAAGGTGCGGCCCACTTCTACGAAGGTCGTGGCAAGCATATCATTACTAGTAAAATTGAGCACAAAGCTGTATTAGATACATGCCGTCAGCTTGAACAAGATGGTTTTGAAATTACTTATATAGAACCTCAACCTAGTACTGGCCTTATCTTACCTCAGCAGGTTAAAGAAGCTTTACGCGAAGATACTATTTTAGTTTCTTTGATGATGGTGAATAACGAGTTAGGCACTTTGACAGATGTTAAAGCCATTGGTGAGATGACTCGCGAAGCTGGCGTGATATTCCATGTTGATGGTGCTCAGGCCGCGGGTAAAGTAGAAATTGATTTAGAAGAAATGAAAATCGACTTAATGAGTTTCTCTGGTCATAAAGTTTATGGACCCAAAGGTATTGGTGCTCTTTATGTTCGCCGTAAACCACGTATTCGTCTTCGTGCTGAACAGCATGGTGGTGGTCATGAGCGTGGTATGCGCTCTGGTACTTTAGCTACTCATCAAATTGTAGGTATGGGTGAAGCTTTTGCTATCGCGGCTGAACGACTGCAACAAGATCGTGCTCATGTCCAAATCTTGCATGATAAGTTATGGCAAGGCGTTCAAGATATCGAAGAGATTTATTTAAATGGTGATGCAGAACATTGTATACCAAATATCATTAATATCAGCTTTAACTTCGTTGAAGGCGAATCTTTAATGATGTCATTAAAAGACATGGCGGTATCTTCAGGGTCAGCTTGTACATCAGCAACTTTAGAACCTTCTTATGTGCTACGTGCCATAGGACGTCCTGATGAATTAGCACATAGCTCTATTCGCTTTAGCTTTGGTCGTTACACCACTGAAGAGGATATTGATATCATTTTGACTCAAATACATGAAGCAGTTGATAAGCTAAGAGCTTTGTCACCATTGTGGGACATGTATAAAGATGGTGTTGACCTTAACTCTGTTGAGTGGGCTGAACACTAAAAAAATTACAGATTTATATAGGGTTAGTTAGTAGTGATGCCTTGAATTATTCCTTAAGTTAATGCTTATAATGAGGCATCGTTCAAAAGACCCTAATAATATTTTAAAACTAATATCTATTTTAATACTAATATTTATTTTTAAAACCAATATTAAATTAGACAATATATTAATTATTGTTCCCTTAGATCTAGGTTAAACCCCAGGAGAAATACCATGGCTTATAGTAATCAAGTAATTGACCATTATGAAAACCCACGCAACGTTGGAAATTTAGATAAAGATGCTAAAAACGTTGGTACCGGTATGGTTGGTGCTCCAGCTTGTGGTGACGTAATGCGTCTGCAAATCCAAGTTGGTGATGATGGCATTATTGAAGATGCTCGCTTTAAAACTTATGGCTGTGGTTCAGCTATTGCTTCAAGCTCATTAGTAACAGAGTGGCTAAAAGGCAAGACGCTAGACCAAGCTTCTGAGATTAAAAACAAGCACATTGCTGAAGAGTTAGCTTTACCACCAGTTAAAGTGCATTGCTCAGTATTAGCTGAAGACGCTATTAAAGCGGCTATTAATGATTACCGCACTAAAAGTAGTAGCAATATTAATAATAGCAGCAATACGACTGACGCTTAATAAATACATCTGCTTTTCTAAGATTAAAATATTTAAAAGTTAATGATTTTAATGGATTAGTCTTATTAAACTCAAATAAAACAAACATAGACGAATAAAGCTTAATTCATATCAATTATAATTTTTAACATTAGGACAGTCTTTATGATAGAACTGACCGAACGTGCTGCAAAACACGTTACAGATTATTTAAATAACCGTGGTCATGGTGAAGGCATTCGTGTTGGTATTCGTACTGCTGGATGTTCAGGACTGGCCTATGTGTTAGAATTTGTTGATGAACCTGACTCTGTCGATGTAAAGTTTGAAAGTAATGGTGTGAATATTTTTGTTGATCCTAAGAGCATGGTTTATTTAGACGGTTTATTGATGGACTACGTGACTGAAGGTCTTAATGAAGGCTTTAGGTTTACCAATCCTAATCAAAAAGGGGAATGTGGTTGTGGTGAATCATTTACGGTTTAATTGCTGCATTTGGCTATTTAAAATGCTTTAGATTAACCGATAACTCCCTTATTTAACTTTAATGCTTTTAATTTTTTTAATGAATAAGTTTTGACTCTTAAATTTAGTTTAGAATTTAAATACGACTAATAGCAAACTATTTTCATTTGCTTAGCTGACGACA
>NZ_JAGLBC010000209.1 GCF_018260395.1 Psychrobacter sp. | reverse complement strand
TACTTATAAAAGATATAGGTGTTTTAAAGCTATTGTCTTTATAAAACTATTATAGTATCGCGTTTGGATTATTAGTTTCATAATTTATAAAATCAATAACTGTATGATTTTTAGACAGTTGAATTATTGGTTTACTTCATGTTGAGAGTAATATTGCCAAAAACTTTAAATGCATGTTATTTATAGCAACATAACTTGATACAAGCTATACAATCGATTAACCAAAAAATCTTACTTCTTTTCAATTGTCTGCTAATGCTCACATAGGTTGTACATGTTTAACAATTAAGTGTTACTACTGGATAGTTTTTTTAACTAAAATTTAGTCACTAAATACTTAACATTCGGTTTTTTTGCATATAAGATGTTGCAGAAAAATTCCATTAACAGTTAAAAAAATTTATTAAGGAAGATTAATCATGATTTGGACAATTATTATCGGTTTGGTCGCTGGTTTGTTAGCTCGTGCTATTAAGCCAGGTAACGATGCCATGGGTTGGATTATGACTATCGTTTTAGGTATTGCAGGTTCTTTCTTAGGCGGTTTCCTTGCCGGCGCCATAGGGGTCAGTACCGAAGGTAACTTTATGAATTTAGCATTCTCAGTGATTGGTGCTATTATTTTACTGTTTATCTATGAGCTTATTACCAGTAAAATGAAAAAATAAACCTAATTAGTGTATCAAAGCTATTGATGTTATCTACTTAGTGAATTTTCTTATTAAAATTTAATTGAACTTACTTAATGTATCAAATCTATGAAGTAACTCAGTAAGTTGAGATAAAAAAAACTTAATGCCTCATTTTACTTTAGCGGACTTAGCAATAGGTCCGCTTTTTTTATCTGTTTTTATGGCTTGACCTTGATATTTGGCTGCTACCCCCTCATTTTGTTAGTTATAATAGTGTTATGCTCTTAATTAAACTTCATTTTTATGCAATGTGTGATCTCTTATGGCCATCTTACCAATTTTAAGTTACCCAGACCCGCGACTACGAACAACTGCAAAGCCAGTGAAAACGGTTGATGCTGATATAAAACAGCTTATTCAAGATATGATCGAAACTATGTATGATGCCAAAGGTATAGGATTGGCTGCCACTCAGGTTGATCGTCATATCCAATTAATTGTTATGGATTTATCTGAAAATAATGACTCCCCTCGTGTGTTTATAAATCCAAAAATCACACCTTTGGCTGAAGATAAAAAGCCTTATGAGGAGGGTTGCTTGTCTGTACCTGATGTTTATTATTCTGTAGAACGCCCTATAAAAGTTAAGATTGAAGCTTTAGATGGCGAAGGTAAGTCTTTTGAAGAAATAGCAGAAGGCTTATTGGCTGTCTGCATCCAGCACGAAATGGATCATTTAAATGGCGTATTGTTTGTTGATTATTTATCTACCCTAAAGCAAAATCGTGCGCGTGATAAAGTACGTAAGTATCTTAAAACACGCGAAAAACAGTTAGAAAAATCAAAAATATAATGATTGTGACAATTTGATATCGTTGTCTTTAAAAAGTAATTTTCATAAAGGCAATGTTAATAAAAATACCCTTTGAGCCATTTGCCCAAAGGGTATTTTTTGTCTAATCGTTTTTAAAACTCTATAGATTTTATTTTAAACCAAGTACATCTTGCATGTCATAACGTCCGGCGCTTTGGTGAACCACCCAAGTAGAAGCTCGTACTGCGCCAGCTGCAAAGGTCATACGCTCACGGGCATGGTGCTTAATTTCTACCATTTCACCATCTGCAATCAGCATCACACTGTGATCACCAATGATTTCACCACCACGAATCGCATGAATGCCAATCGAACCAGGTTTACGTTCACCAGTATGTCCTTCACGACCATAAATCGCCACTTCTTTTAAGTTTTGACCCCTTGCTTCAGCTGCTGCATTGGCCATCATAAATGCGGTCCCAGAAGGCGCATCTACCTTGTGTTTGTGGTGCGATTCGATGACTTCAATATCTGCCGTTTCGCCAAAGGCCTTGGCGGCCATCTCAATTAGCTTTAATGAGACGTTAACTCCAGTTGAATAGTTGCCAGCATAGACCACAGCAATTTGCTCACAAGCTTTATCCAAGGCTTGCAGTTGCTCATCACTAAGCCCTGTGGTACCAATAACCATAGCTACTTTATTCTGAGCGCAAAGTTGCACATTTTTTTGTGTAGAGTCAGGTAAGCTAAAATCAATTAGCACATCAATTTTACTCAGCTGAGCTTCTAAGTCATTACTAAGTACCACGCCATTTTTCTCTAACCCAACCAACTCACCTGCATCGACCCCTATTAGACTTGAGCCACTGCGCTCAATGGCGGCCGCCAATGTGGTATGGGGATTGTTTGCAACTGCTTCAATAAGCATACGTCCCATACGCCCACCGGCACCAATAATGCCTACTTTTATAGGGTTAGAACTTGTGTCTGTCATAGTGTCAGTTTCCTTAAACAAGAAATATCTTAATGGGATAAAATAAAATGGAGGAATAATCATAGCATGATTGCAGACGTTGCTAAATTCGTTACCTATTAAATCTAATACATTTAATATAAAAACCTCCAGATTCATAAAGAATCTAGAGGTTTTAAGGGATATATCGTCAGCCCAATAGTATCTATACATTTTATAAGAT
>NZ_JAGLBC010000031.1 GCF_018260395.1 Psychrobacter sp. | reverse complement strand
TAACCCAATTCGTCCAGCGATTTTATTAAATGTTGTTACGCTTGTTAATACGCTAAAGGTATATGAAACAGAGAAATTCTTAAAAACAGATACTGATAATAGGTCACTTAATAAAAACAACGTAGTCGCATTATATGAAAAACAAATGACATTATATGACGGACTTACCTACTTTCGAATTGGCACTGATGACACCTTGAAGCATATGCGTGAACGTTATCAGTCTTTCAATGACAAAGATGAGTTGGCAACACGTATATTGTTATACATTTTTGATCGAGTTCAAACCTCTAGTAGTGCTTTTGCGACGTTGAAAGAATTGCACAAAGATGAAAAGTCACAATGGTGGTAGTTGGTTAATCATACCTAACGCTTTTATGCTCAAGCTTAACGTATAATTATAAATTAATTTAAGGAAATATCATGCTTGAACTTAATCAAATAGATACCACGCAATTAATTAAAGATAAGGATAATTTTATTGTCTGTTGCTTCTATACCGATAGCTATCATGATCACGCAATGCGTCTAAAACAATCCCTTGATCAATTCAATCTTAGCTATCATTTTAGTGTCGTTGAAGATGCGGGATACTGGGAAGCCAATACTCGTCTTAAACCGCATTTTATTTTAAATTGCTTACAATCCTTCCCTGATAAAGATATCCTTTATCTCGATGCGGATGCGATTGTTAAGCAGGCTCTTGATTACTTTAATACCATTAAGGCAGATGTCGCATTTTACAAAACAAAAGGTATGGCTGGCATGTCACATGATTACTTAGCCAGCACCATGTTTTTTAAAAATACTGAAGCGACTATTGCATTAGTCAAACAATGGATCGAAGAGCAAGTTAATGGTAAAAAGACACAAGTAGATCAGGATAGTTTGGATGAGGCTATGAAAAAATGCGCCTCCAACTTACAAGTTGAACCGCTACCTGCAGGATATATCAAAATCTTTGATAAAGATTACGAAGGTGATATTTATATTGAGCAGTATCAAGCTAGCCGTGGTCAGACTAAACTTAGACGTCAAAATATCAGACGTCGTAATAGAATAATAGGAACTGGTATAGTAGTAACTATGTTTGTGGCATATTACGTATTATGGTAATTTTAAAACAATAATACGAAATTCAAAAACCAAAATTTATTTAGCCGATAGTTCCAAATATTTTAATGCTACCACTTTTGGCAGCAGATTATCATCAAAATCAGCAAGAAACTGCTTAGGATTTTGCATCGCTTTGTCTAATTTTGTTGCGATAGCCTCTATGTCGTTTGATGGCATTAAATTATTCTTAGGCAACAGTTCATTTGGGCCAGATGGACAGTCAGTACTTATTACAGGTACTCCAAGTGCTAAAGCCTCAGGAATGACCAAGGCAAATCCTTCCCACTCAGATGTTAAAACTTTTAAAGTTGCGTTTTTGATATAGGGATAGGGATTATCTTTAAAACCTAAAAATATGACTTTATCTTCTAAATTTAATTCTGAAACTAATTTTTCAATCTCACCTCTAAGTTTACCTTTACCTAGAAGTAGCAAGGGTAAATTTTTAGAGGTCTTAGCATACGCTTTTAATAATATGTCATGTCTCTTTGCTTCTTTAAAACTACCAACATGAATAATATAGTTTTTATATTCTACATCATACTCGTCTGCTAATAAATTAATATGTTCTCTGTCAATCGGATTGTGAATCGCAGAAGTCGGAGTAATGTTTCCAAAATTATTTATGAAATCCTCTTTAACCCCATGACTCACGCACACACAAGGATGTTTGGAATAAATTTCCTTCAATTCTTCTTTAAGTTTTGGTTTAACATGCTTTGCATTTAGTTTGTACAACAAAGAAAGAGTGTTGTGAATGACATATACGATGTTTGGCAATTGACTGTGGCTGAATACTCTATAAGAGCGCTCAAGATTTGATAAAATAAGCTTCGGAATACCTATATGTTTAAGAATATAGGCATCAACTTTATGAGCTAATAAGCGGTATCTTACTTTACCCTTAGGCAACCATCGATAACTTTTATAATCTATTAAATGATACGTTAACTCATTATCTATTGTAAATTCTATGGTAGGATCAAAGCATAAAATATGTACATCATAACCCAGCACATCAAAGGCGCGCCCCATCGTTAATACAAACCGCTCTGCTCCAGCACCTTGTAATGAATTAATTGATAATACAATAATATTATTTTTTTTATTATTCTTGTTTACCATTAAACTCTCGTATAGGGTTATTTATAAATCTCATTTAATCAATTTGCTTCTAAAGTACAGATTAATTACAACTTTAATAGTCGGGTAAATAAAGATTTTTTGGCGCTATCTATTCGAGTAATTTTATTACCCTTATAGTTTTTATGGGTTTTCTTAGGAAAATCACCAAAAGGTTCTACTCGATAATTCTCTACGCTATAATTTTCTTTAAGAGCTTCTTTATAATACTGATCAAATAAATCAGTTAACTCTTGTCTAGGATGAGGCATTATTTTACCATCAAACCAATGTTTAGCTCCTTCACTTTTAAGCCTAGATATTGAGTACTTATGACTAAACTGAGTACCCATATCTGAATAATGTAATATTTTCATATCTTTAATTTCGAGATCTTCACCATCAATACAGTTGTAACTATCAATATAAGGAGTAATCAGCTCTGGCTGCTCTTTGAACTGCTTCATTAGCTTACCATGTCCCTCTAGATCAGCTTTTAACTGGCTCACAGGTGGCAAAACTTGACTTGCTTTTTGGCAGTCCCATACACAAGTACAAAGTCGTGCAATGGAATCCTTTGTTTTGGCAGCGACAATCGCTTCACCTTCGATAGGATGACTCCAAAGCTCACTTAAATCACTCAGCACAACCATGTCTGCATCCATATAAATAGCGCGACCTTTGAAATCACAATAGTCTGGTATAGCCCAACGAAATCCAGAAAAAGGAGTCGCCCATTTCTGTGTGTTCCAACCCTCACCTTTTTCTGGGTTTGAGTACCAAAAGCTTTCTGGATCTCGAGATAATTGCATCCAAATTATTTCTACAGGTATAGTAGTATGTTTTTTTATACTGTAATCAAGCACCATCATTTGTTCTAGATCACTATTATTAGGATCACAGCCTACAAATACTTTTATAATTTCATTGTTCATAATGATTACCTACTACCAAAGTTTTTAAATCTTTTAAATCCTAAGCTACTTACTTTAGCTGTTATTCTTTCCAATTGTCTTTAACCCACTCAACAGGCAAGATAAAATGACGCAAATGACGTATTGGATGCTTCAAGTTCTTAGGATCTTTAAGTTGCTTTAAGTGTTCTACAGCATTATTTGCTGATTTTGACGTATATTGGCCATTTATCGCATTAGTAGGATACAAACCGCCTGGGAAAATAACGATGCGAGCCCCTTTTGGGATTTTTGGAGCCTTAAAATAATTTAAAGGAAAAGGTTGACGACATTTGCGTCTAAAGTGAGCCACCCATTGTTTTGGGAATATCTTTACACCGCCTGGCACATTACGGGTTACAAAACGCTGTTCAAAGCGGTATTTGTCTGCAATGCCTTGAGGATCTGCTTTAAATTTCTCTTGCAAAGACACCATACTTCCAACCTTAAATCTGAAACATGATGTCTGACCAAGTTTCTCTAAAGGATTACTTGGATTATAAGATAAAATAACATCGTCTGGATCACCATATTCAAAGAACGGATCTAAGCTATCCACAATGACCACGTCTAAATCCAAAAACAATACAGTCCCTGTTAGGTCGCCTAACTTTTCGCCCCAAAGACGTGATTTGGGCCATTTACCCAAGGTATTGGTAGGCATGGTAACATCCAATGGCGGTAGCTCTTGGCATTCAATCTCTGGACGTACACCGGTTGAATCATCTGTAAAGCATACAAATCTGAAAGGCGGTGTTATGTTACGGGCAACCATACCATATAGTTTGTTGGCATAATGAGCCCCATATTTGGTTCCCCATTTGATGCAAATGATTTGTTTAACTTGTGACTCAGTTATTGAGTTTTGCTTTGACATAACCTACCAGTGCCTTAAAAGTGAATAAATAATATTTGAATTATTTTAACACAAAAAAAGCCGAACACTCAGTGCTCGGCCTCTTAAATGTAGGGGTAAATCTAATTAATCAATGAAACTTAACCAGTGCATATATTTCTCGTTACGACCATGTACCACATCAAAATAAAGACTTTGCAGTTTTTCAGTTAACTCACCGCGGCCACCATTACCGATAGTACGATCATCATATTCGCGAATTGGAGTGACTTCAGCTGCAGTGCCTGTCATGAATATTTCATCCGCTAGATAAAACTCATCACGTGTAATACGGCGTTCGACAACTTTAATACCCAAATCTTCGGCAAACTGAATAATAGTACGACGGGTAATACCATCTAAAGCACCGCCACCCAAATCTGGGGTATGTAATTCTCCATGCTTAACTAAGAATAAGTTCTCTCCAGAGCCTTGGCAAACGTAACCCTGTGGATCCATTAAAATAGCTTCGTCATAACCGCAACGCGTTACTTCTTGATTCGCCATAATAGAGACTGGGTAATTGCTAGAGGCCTTGGCTTTACACATCGTCACGTTGGTCATATGATGCGTATAAGATGAAGTTTTAACACGAATTCCTTTTTGGATACCTTCTTCTCCAAGATAAGCACCCCATTTCCAAGCCGCAACCATCGCATTGATACTGTTGTCACGCGAAGATAGACCTAATTTTTCAGCACCTACCCAAATTAAGGGACGAAGATATGCTGACTCAAAGCCATTTTGCTTGACCACATCTTTTTGAGCTTGATTAAATGTCTCTTTATCATACAGCACATTTAATTGGAAGATTTTTGCGGACCCTAAAAGGCGCTCAGTGTGAGCATCAAGTCTGAAAATTGCAGTTCTACCATCATCGGTCTGATAAGCACGTACACCCTCAAACACTGCCATACCATAATGTAGGCTATGCGTTAATACATGTACTTTGGCGTCTGGCTGGTTGATCATTTCTCCATTAAACCAAAGTTTACCTTCTGTTGTAGCCATATTCATAATCGATATTCCGTCGCATCTAGTAATTTCTATACAGTTTATAAGCAATTTAAGTATATCAATCACACTCAAATTGATTATAAATTCATAGATTCTTAAGTCATTTTATTTAGTTATACAGTATAAGCCTTGAGGATTATACAACAATCTCATTCCATTTGGATATGACATACTCTCGAGTCTCATTCCAATGAGAAGCATCTACCACACCTTCTTCATTTGCTAAGGCAAGTTGATGCATTGCAGCTCTTAATAATAGATAAGATCTAATTAGCCCCTCGCAGGTTTCAGCTTCCCATACACCGGCTTTAGCAAAGCTTTCAAAGATTCTTACATTATCACTCCATTTAGTCAATTCAGGATGATCATGCGCATGTGCCAATACGCCATATTGCGCCATAAACTCTATATCTACAATGCCCCCAGCATCTTGCTTAAGGTTAAACTTACCCTCTTGCTGTGCCTGCTGAGTACTGCCTAAGTGACCTTTCATTTTAGAACGCATTTCAATGACGTTTTGTTTTAAATCATTTATATCTCTTTTACGGGTAAGGACTTGTCTTCGTATATGATTAAAAGTATTCATCACACGATTATCGCCACATATGGCACGAGCACGAACCAAAGCCTGATGTTCCCATACCCAAGCTTTTTCTAACTGATAGCGCTCAAATGAGCGACTTGATACCACCATCATTCCTGCATTACCAGAAGGTCTTAAGCGCATATCAATCTCATAGGCACGGCCGTCACGGGTTTGGGTATTTAGGTAAGTCATCAGCTTCTGCGCCAATCGGGCGGTAAATTTCATACCACTAACTGGTTTGACACCCGTTGTCATTGCTTGTTCGTTAATCTGATGAATAAATACCAAGTCTAAATCTGAGGTATATGACATCTCAATCCCGCCAAGCTTGCCATAACCGATAATTGCAAATCCGTTGTTTGCCTCGGTAACTGATTCTCCATCTTGGTTAATCGGATAACCATGACGCTTTACCAATTCAGAAAAAGCACGCTCTAAAGTAAACTCAAGTACCACTTCAGCAATATCAGTCAAAGAGTCTGAAACTTTCATTATAGGACGTTCTGCCAATACGTCACTGGCGGCTACTGCCAATACTTGGTTATTTTTAAATAATCGAAGAACGTTTAGCAACATCTCCTCGTCATTAGGCTCTACTCGAAGTAAGCGCTGACGAAATATATTGGCTAACTCATCTTTACTAGGTAGGTGGCGATAACGCTGCTGTAAGAATGAATCAAGCAGTACAGGATATCGTGTTAACTCGCCTGCAATCCAAGGACTTGCAGACAACATTGGAATTAAATCAACAGTGGCATTTGGATTTTCAGCGAGCATGACTAAATATATAGAACGACGACAAATAGCTTCCAATAAATTAATTAACCTTGGAAAAGCCAAATTGGCCAAACCTTGCTTAGCTTCATGTACTAATAAAGCGTGCACCAATACAGGATAAGCATCTTCCAATCGTCCTCTAGCTTCATCTGAAAGATTGGCAACTAATTTGCTATCCCAAAATTGTTTAAGTTTAGCCTTATTCTCATCAGTTAAGATATCTTCGAGGTTTTGGAACTCTTTATCACTAGCTTGGGTGGTATCTTTTGGAATTTGACGCTCTATCACCATGCGCTCAAATGGAACTCTAACATTCTGACGGTGTTCATTTAAGCGCTGTAAAAAATCTGACCAATCTTTAAACCCTAGGGTAACTGCTAAGTTGTGTTGACACTCAAGATTACTAGGTAAGCGCTGAGTTTGCTGATCATTTATGGCTTGTATACCATGCTCAACCCTACGTAAAAAGCGATAAGCGGCTTCTAAATTGTGATAAGTCGTATCCTCAATAAAGTCAAACTCATTAAGTGCCTTCATTGCTTTTAGACAAGGTTTTACTTCAAGTTGTGAATGGCGACCACCATAGATAAGCTGAAAGGCTTGTACCACAAACTCAATATCACGGATGCCACCAGCTCCTAGTTTGACATTGTCTAAATCCTCACGCTGCGCCACTTGATTTTGAATGAGAGACTTCATTTCGCGTAAGGCCGCAAAGGCGCTGTAATCGACATAATAACGAAACACAAATGGTTTGACCACATCCTCAATCTGGTCTGCAAACTCTTCAGAAACCTCATTCACTACACGAGCCTTTAGCCAAGCAAATCTTTCCCAAGCTCGTCCTTGTGTAGCAAAATACTTCTCTAAAGCATTTAAATGTAAAACCAAATCACTACCTTCACCCCAAGGTCTTAAACGCATATCAACTCGAAATACAAAGCCTTCTGCGGTACAGGTGTCCAAAATTTTGATAATACCTTGACCCAATCGAATCATAAACCGCTTATTGTCTATACTTTTAGTGCCTTTAGCTTTATCGCCGTCAGTCTCGCCACTGGCTCTGTTTACAAAGATTAGATCTATATCACTGGATAAATTAAGCTCTTGCGCCCCAAGTTTACCCATAGCAAAAATGGCCATGTCATCGAATTGACGTTGACCTTTACTGTCAATAAATGTTGGACGGCCATAGCGGGCTTCTAAATCATTCCATACATATTCTTTGGTAAAGTTAATACAAGCATCAGCAAAGTGAGACAACTCTACAGTTAATTGGTCAAGAGAAATTATGGCCAAAGCATCCTGCCATATCCAGCGAAGCATTAATAACTCACGCAAACGGCGCAACCCTCGCATGACCCCTTCTTCATTGGCTCGTTTCAGCTCGTCGTCTATGCCATAATCTAAGGTATAGTCGTCAATTAAATCAGAAATCTGTTGACGTGTTAACCCCTGACCTAGAGGGTAACTGGTCAAAAAGTTTATGCAGATGGATTGTTTTTGTTGCCATATTTGATAAGCAAAGGGGCTGGCTGTTTTTAGGGTTTTAACTTGCTCATCATTTATTATATAAGGGGTTGACGATAGTGCGTCAATTGCAAAATCATTATCAGATGGCATGATGTGGCACGGCTCCTTAAAAGTGCTTGTGTTCTGTAAGCCTACCACATAAAAAGAAGTTAGAAGATAACTAATACTGTAAAATTTTTATCTACCAGTATCAAAAAAAACATTTCCTAAACACAGCCATTTAAGATTAATATACAAGGTTGTATGATTGAGTAAGAAATCTCAATGTCAAATTAGTGCGCCTACAGTGCTCTGGTAATCATTACGCAATAGGCAAAGTTTGTTCTATGAATGAATGAACATTGGGCGCCCAAAAAGTCAAAGCGTAGCCAATACACGCTCCTATAAATACATCGGTAGGATAATGAAGTCCAAGTACCATACGAGATAAAGCAACCAATATAGTAAAAGGAATCATAATCGGTAACAATTCAGGAAAGTATCCGCCTAACATAGTGGTAAATAAAACGGCTTGTAAAGTATGACCTGATGGAAAACTAAATACATCGAGTGGTCTTTCACCCAGTACTATTACTTGGTGCACTTGGTAAGGTCGAGGACGAACAGTTTTTACTTTTAATATTTTATAAACGGCCAAACCTAAACCGCTTATCAACAAAGTAGTCATTAATGGCAGGATAGCTTCAAAGCCATAAAATACGAATGACCCAAGCATCATTGCGTACCAAAACCAACCATCTCCCATCCTGCTGATCAATTTAAAAAATGTGGCGATACCATAATTAGTTGAATAACGGTTAATATGGATACACAAACTTGTATCCCATGAAACAAAATGATTGACACATACCGCGAGTGCTGGATTACGGGACATGAGTGTAAATATAGGGCTAGGTACTACTTCAGGGGTCAACTTAGTGACCAGCGATTGCTTTGACTTATCTGTTTTCAAGACTTATCCCCTTATTTTAACCATAATAAAATCAAGAATGGTGCAATACCTGATTTCGCTTGTAGTGCTATAATTCAACCTCATTAAAACTAGTTTTATTCCAAATCAAAATTTTATATCTGCTATATTTCTCTTATCAATTACTAAGCTCATGCTAAGCTATTGCTCTATAAGACCCTTAAACCAAGCTTCTTAAATATTTTTGTTAAATAAATCACGACTATGAAAAAGCGCTTTAGTTATTGAGATTTAATGACTCATTGAACATGGTTAGCATTTGGTCCGCTGGGCGTTGCCATGACATACCAGCCACTGTTTTAACAGCTTCTGAACCTTGTTCTTTTAAGATTTGCATCTTAGGTAAATGCGCAACTTTATCAATAAAGTCTTGTTTATCTCCAACTTTCACCAATACGCCGCTTTTTTCGGTGACCAACATCCCAGCAGCTGCATCATTAAAGGCATAGACAGGTAAACCACTTGCCATGGCCTCAACCACCACATTGCCAAAAGTTTCTACTTGACTGGCGAACACAAACACGTCAGCACTGGCATAATGCTCCGATAGATCTTGACCAGTTTTAGCCCCTGTAAATATGATATCTTCTTTATTATCTGCAGCTAAAGATTCAAGCCTTGTTTTATCCGGTCCATCACCGACGATAACTAACTTAACAGCTCGTTGAAGTTGTTCACGTTGTAACGCTTTAAAACTTTTTATGACTAAATCCACACCTTTTTCTGGAGACAATCTACTCACCATAACCAAAACAGTATGCTGTTTTTGTGCACCCCACCTTGCTCTAAGCGACTCACTACGATGGGTGATACTAAAGCGCTTTAAATCAACACCACGACCTACTTCATATAATCGTTTAAACCCTAGATGATCTAAATCTTGATAAGTTTTATTACTCGGCACACAAGTAGCTTGTGACGTATTATGAAACCACTTGAAGTAAGCCATTAAAGGTCCAGCTAAGATACCCAAACCAAAGTGACGACTAAAATCATGGAATTGAGTATGGTACCCAGTGGTGACAGTAATTTTTAAAGTTTTTGACGCCATTAAAGCTGCTAAACCAAGTGGTCCCTCAGTAGCAATGTGCACAACATCAGGTTTAAGCTGATTTAAATATTTTTTTATTTTAAAATAGTCAGGTACACCAAATTGCAGATCTGAGTATTTTGGGATAGACATTCCTTTAACCTGAAGATCATGACTAATACCTTTCATCGCCTTCTGGTATGATTCTAAGTCATTATTATCCTCAGTTTTAGACTCACTAAGAGCTAAATCTATATTTTGACTAGGTTTAGGTCTTAATAAGCTTATTTGATGCCCTTTCAAATTAAGCTGATGCATCAATTGCCCTAAGCTCATAGCAACGCCATTTACCTCTGGCAACCAAGTTTCAGTGACTAGTAAAATATGAAGAGGTTTTGAATACACAGCGATGGTTTTAGAATAGTTTCTCACCGTTTTTTCAGAGCTTTGATTGTGTACATCCATTAAAGGATCATTGTTTTTTGTTCGAAGATTTATAAGTGGGTTAACTTGGCTAATATCTATGCCTTTGCTACCACTAACGCTATGCTTTAGCATGATGACCTCTAAGCTGTACTGTATTAAAAGACTTTTTGACTTAAACATTACTCTAAAGCAAAGAGTTGACACTTTTATGGCGTTTCAATCACAGTTTGATGACATCTATTTTAATAGCTATTTTTATTCCACTACTTATTCAAGCTCTTGAATGCAGGCAAGTCACTTGATTTGAGATTTTAAAATACCTCATTGCCTTAATCATAAATTGCCAATCATGTATAATGACTATCTATTCAAGTTTCACTATTCAAATTAACTCAGATTGAAACCTTATGACCGCCATAAATACACTTTTATTGATTAATGCTGATCCTAGTCAAGGTATAGCTTGTCATGCCTACCGTTATGCCAAAGCCTTTTTAGAAAGCGGATATCAGTCAGATAAATTGAATATATTCTTTTATGGGGAGGCAGCTCATACTGCAAATATTTTACGTTGGCAAACCGCAGATCGAACCAACTTGACTCAATTATGGAGTCAGTTAAGCTTAGCCTATCAATTAAATTTGCCCGTTTGTGTCAGTACTGCTCTAACTCGTGGTGTCACTGACAACGACAATGCTGGTCGTCATCAACTTGATTCGTCTAATTTAGCCTCAGGCTTCAAATTAGTAGGACTAGGTGAGCTTGCAGAACAACTGTCTAAAGCAGATAAAGTCATTAGTTTTTAACTGCTGCTTTTTTTATCAGTTGAATAAGTTTAATCATAAAAAAAAGTGAAAAAAGGAAGTGCTGTGTCTATACTTGTTCGTTTAACATCAGCCACTGAGACGGCTACTTATGAAGGTTGCGCGTTGGCATTAACCTTAGCAAGTTTCGGGCATGAGGTTCAATTAATGCTTGGAAGTTCAGTGTTTGGGATACTAATGCAGCCTGAAAGTCGTCTGCATGGCATGATTAAATCCTTGGATTTGTATGACCTCCCCCCAGCTTGGCTTCCTGATGACGTTTTTAGCAGTTGGATATTTGGTATGGTGCCAGCAGAAGTATCAAAACAAATAGACTTTGTACCTGAGAATTTTGATTCAAAAAAATTCGCTCAAGTTTTTTCATTTTAATAGATACTTGCTATCTTAAAATCTCCTACACACTTCTATGAGCCGTACTATGTCTACCTTATTTCAACTCCATGCTCCTATGAATACGCTAAAAGCTTTGGTTAAGGAAATGGCTCCACTGTGGCATTCTGGTGACAGTATCTTATTGCTAGCAGAAACTGTGGCTTTTCTACCTTGGTTTGAGATGTATATTGATGATATTAATCAAGATGACGAGGTTACAAATCAGATTTTAGATATTGAATCAATTTATGTTTTAGCAGATGATATTGCTCAGTTAAATCAAACAGCTAAAGCAAATTTGGATTTGAATAAAGTTAAGATAATTGACGATCATCAATGGGTTAAACTTACCCAAGAAGTTAATCGAGTGGTTACTTTAAACTCAACAACTTAATTTCCAAACAACTTAAGTTTATACTGATTGTATTAACTAATTAAAGTAATGTAATTGCGATATAGCATATATCCTAATTCTTATAGTTCATTACATAAAATATGAACTTAAAATACGAGCTAACAATGACCTCTTCTTCAGCTTCTAGTGCCAAGCAAAATTCAAACACTAACTCTGAGAGTTTGTTAAATAACTTATCTAATAACTTGCCTGCTAATAAAGAATCGGTTGATAAAAACTTTAAGTTAGAGTTAGACAAAGAAGGGCATTTGATAGACCATAGCTTATGGACGCCAACAGTAGCCCAGCACTTGGCAGACACGCTATCCGTTACATTGACTGAAGAACACTACCTAATATTACAGCAAGTGCGCAAGTTCCATGTAGAGTTCAATCATCCTCCTTCTACCCGTCCTTTGATAAAATATTTGATGCAAACACTACCTGAGATGCAAATATCCAATCAACTGCTGCAACAAATGTTTAATACAGGATTGGTAGCCCGTCATGTGAATCGTATAGCCGGACTACCTAAACCGCCTAATTGTCTATAAACCATAGCCAGCTTTCTGGTCAGCTAAATGTATTAATATGTAGTCTGAGGTATAACCTATTTTGGATCATAAGGCGTCATTTCAGTATATCCGGTACTGCGTCCCTCATCACCATAAAACCCCTGCTGACGCCAGACTTCGTACAAACAAATACTAATACTATTGGCTAAATTTAAGCTACGAGAATCCGGTAACATGGGCAGTCTAAGCCAGTTATCAGCCCCGATATCATGCCGAATATCATCTGTCAATCCAGCAGTCTCTGAACCAAATACCAAAGCTATGTTTTGCTGATCCACACCCAATTGCGTTGAGCTAAAATCGTATTCATAAAATGGGTGACTAAATTTAGTGGTTAGGGCTACAAATCGTTCACAACCCAACTCTTTTAAACTATCTTTTGCAGCTTGCCAGTTTTCATGTACTTTCATATTTGCGTATTCATGATAATCAAGACCTGCACGACGCAATTTTTTATCTTCCAAATCAAAACCTAAAGGTTTAACTAAGTGTAATTGTGCCCCTGTATTTGCACATAAGCGTATAGCACTGCCTGTATTATTAGGAATTCTAGGATGCACAAGTACGATATGAATGGTCATGAATCTAGCCTTTACAAAAAAGTTAATTAAATCAAGATACTGTTTTTTAAATTTACAATTCTATGACAGTTTTAGCTAAATTACACACATTAATATGTTGTCGCTTTCATACAAATTAATATACTATGTTATTAAGGATGACACTTATGTTACTAGGAGCTATTGAAAAAATTTATCACAAATTTTCATTTTGTTATCATGTCTATTCTCAAGATAACTAATATTGAATTTACCTTAAATTTTTTTTATGATTTAGTAAACTAATATATCCTTATTTTTTTATGATATTTTTTTTGTAATTTTTCAATTTATTATTAAGGACTCAACATGAAAAAGTTAGCTTGCGCATCTTTAACTGCTCTAATTTTGTTATCTGGTTGCAACACTTTCAAAGGCTTTGGTAAAGATGTTTCTAAAGCAGGTGATGGTGTAAGTAAAACTGCTGCTAAAGTAGAAAATAAGATCTAAGCTTTTTTTAACTTGGGTTAAAGAACACTCTTAAGTCAAAATTTAAGTTTATTAGAGTTATTTATAACTTTTTAGATTTTGATTCATTGTAGTGATTTTGATTCTTTGTAGTAATAAGTATAAAAGCTCACTTTTTTAAGTGAGCTTTTATTTTTTTGTTTGGTCATATTCATATTGTTATTCACATGCTAATAGCATTTGTTTAATGACTTATTAATTGTTAAACCACTTTTTCACTATCAATACTTTGATAACTGTTACAAATGTTATTTTGGAATATTCTCATAACTTGGCATTCAATTAAAAGTTGTTATAATCAGCATGGATTTAAAACCATAACAAATTAATGCTCTTAATTGAGCTCATAACGGAGAATAAAATGGCAGATTTTAACTTAATTTTAGATGCAGGCGATGTTGACGGCGGCGAGATTAACGTTGTAATTGAAATTCCTACAGGCAGTAACCATAAGATCGAATGGAACCGTGAACTGGCTGTATTTGAATTAGACCGTGTTGAACCTGCTATTTTTGCAAAACCATGTAACTATGGATTTATCCCACAAACGCTTGATGAAGATGGTGATGAGCTTGATGCTTTAATTATCACTGAACAACCATTAACAACTGGTATCTTTTTGAAAGCAAAAGTTATCGGGGTAATGAAGTTTGTAGATGATGGCGAAGTAGATGACAAGATTGTAGTTGTTCCAGCTGATGATCGTAATAATGGCAATGCTTACAACAGCTTAGAAGACCTACCTAAGCGTTTAATTGAACAATTAGAGTTCCATTTTAGTCACTATAAAGATTTGAAAAAAGCAGGCACTACTGTGGTTGAATCATGGGGTGATGTGGCTGAAGCGAAAGAAGTTATTAAAGAAGCTATTCAACGCTGGAAAGACAAATAGTCTGCTATTTAGCTAGTTTTTGCACTGAAAAATAGCCTATGAAGAAGCACTTTAACTTTTAGTTAGAGTGCTTTTTTTGTTACTATCATTACTTGAAGACCCTATTTTGACTGAGAGTTCACTATGTCTAATAAACTACCAAAACACATTGCCCAGATGGTCGAAAAAAACAATTTGGTAATGGCCATTAAATCACTGTCTGAAGAACAAAACATTAGCATGGGCGAAGCCAAAGCCCAAATCGATGATTATGAGCAATCTTTAAAACAGCAGCAAACCAAAAAGGTAGAAGCCATTAGTCAAAAACAACAAAAGAAAAATTATGATCAAACCGTGAATCAACCTATCAATGAACCTATTAAGCATAATCCAAAACTACAAGTACTAAATCAAGGTTTAGATAAGCGTTTAGATTCAATGGGTTATAAACCGCCTTTGGTGCCATACTGGGTAAAACGTGTGTGTGTTATTTTACTGGTTGTGGCGATTTTAAGCTTATTATTTTGGCGATTAATTTCGTAAATTTTCTATTGATTTTAGGCCAGTTTATAGTGTCTGATTTTAAAGGATTTATAACCTATTATACGTTTTTTCTATCAAGAATTATCATAGTTATTTTATGAGTGCTTGGATTAGACAGTTAGTTCGATAAACCGAGAGCATCACTTAAATTACAGTACCTTATTTAACCACTTACCTATTGCTTTTATCTGCGGTAAGCATACCTGATGAGCCATAGGATAGGTGCTAAACTCGATGTTATACCCCTGCTTAGTCAAAGTATCATTAGCTCGTTGTCCGAGTAATACAGGTACCACAGGATCTTGGGTGCCATGATCAATCTTGATGGGGATGTCTTTATTTATAGCGGTATATTTAGAGGCGTCATCAACTGCTAGATAAGTAGATAAAGCCATTAATCCTGCCAAACGCTGAGGGTAAGTTAAAGCCACTTGATAGGCAATGGCACCGCCTTGTGAGAACCCAGCAATAACAATATTTTCAGAATTAACCCCGCTTTCTATTTCACGTTGAATTAAGTCTTTGATTGCCGCAGCAGAAGTTTCAATTTGTTTGACATCTACTTTACGCTCTAAGCTCATCTCCAAAATATCGTACCAAGCTGGCATCACCATTCCGCCATTTATGGTCACTGGAATATTGGGAGCGTGTGGAAATATAAAACGCACCGCCATATCTTTATTCAAACCCAATTCTGGTACTACTGGTTCAAAATCATGACCACTGGCTCCTAATCCATGAAGCCAAATTACCGATTTATCAATAGGTTTGTTCGAGGGGTTGTGCTCTGTTATTACACACTTTAGATATTGCGTCATAATAATCCTTAATTGTCTGTGATAAATGTTTGTTTTATAAATGATTAAAGCTTGACTTGAAAATTAAAAAACAACTGTCATTAAACCGTCAATAATTTAAGCTAATTTATAAATTCGAGTAACATGTTTGTCCTGAATTTTAACATATCCATTCATAAGGAAACTTGAATGTCATTTTATAACAATAAAACTGTAAAACAGTTATTAAACCATCATAAAAACTATAACTATATGACACCTTTTGTTAATAACAAACTAAAAATGGTTGCAGGACTGTGTTTTGGTCTATCCACTTTGATGCTATCAGGGTGTAGTAATATTTTGGCGGACTCTAATTATAACAAGATAGGTGCAGAGAATACTCAATCTACTAGTAAAATCCAATCTTCTAGCAACAGCTCTGCTAAGCCAAAGTCGATAGTTGGTTACACTTATGGTAGCCGTCCAATGTATTTGATAGATGATATGGACAATAGCCCTCTTAAAACCCAATTAAAATCGTGTGAAGGCCAAACGGCTATGAAGTCTGACTTCTCAATTTCTCATCGCGGTGCGCCTTTGCAATATCCTGAGCACACTTATGACGGTTACATGGCTGCTGCGCGTATGGGAGCGGGTATTTTAGAATGTGACGTGGCATTCACCAAAGACAAACAGTTGGTATGTCGTCATGCTCAAAATGACTTACACACTACTACCAATATCCTAAGCACGCCTCTGGCTCAAAAATGTAGTACGCCACCTAAATTTGATGCGCAGGGAATATTAACCAATGCCGACAAAATAGAGTGTCGTACCTCTGACATCACACTCGATGAGTTTAAATCACTTCGTGGCAAAATGGATGCTGCCAACACTAAAGCATCTTCTATTAAAGATTATATGAATGCGACTTCACCTTGGCGCACTGAGTTATATAATCAAAATGGAAAGCTGGTTAGTTTAGAGGAGCACATCAAATTAGCTGAGAGCTTAGGTCTTAAACATACTCCAGAATTAAAAGCCCCTACTGAAAAAATGCCTTTTGGTGACTATACGCAAGATCAGTATCGCAAACAACTTATTGATACCTATAAAAAGGCGGGTGTGTCAGCTGATAAAGTCTATGCTCAGTCATTTGATATTGAAGATATTAAATATTGGGTGAAAAACAATCCTGACTTTGCTAAAAATGCTGTCTTTTTAACAGATGACAGCAATGAGACTGCAGAGGGTAAAACTTTTGATAAGAATGATCCAAAAACTTGGAAGCATTCTATGCAAGAGTTAAAATCAATGGGTGTTAATATCATTGCTCCGGCCACTTGGCTATTGGTTACCAGCGATGGCAAAGGACGTATGATGCCTTCTCAATATGCAGTGGAAGCCAAAAAAGCTGGACTCAAGATAATCACTTGGTCTATTGAACGTTCAGGTCCTTTAGCAAATGGTGGCGGTTGGTACTACACTGGCCTTGGTGATGCTATAAATAATGATGGCGACTTAATGAACTATATAGATGTCTTAGCACAAGACGTAGGCGTTATAGGTATGTTCTCTGATTGGCCAGCCACAGTCACTTATTATGCCAATTGTAAGGGCTTATAGTTTTTATGGTTTAAATATAAGCTACTAAGGTATTTTGTTTTTCAGCTGTTAGTCGATTAACTAACTATGTCACTCATCAAAGCTTTAGCCTAAAACATTTTAGGCTAAAGCTTTTTTTGGGCTAAACTAAAATAATATAAATAAAGAAATGGTGTTCAAAAATTTAAAAATACTTTAATTAGTGCCTCTGCTGCAACCCCTGTCAACATTATCGGCACGTTCTTATCTAGGCCCTCACGTATGCTCATGATATGGTAAAAAATCGATTGGGAGCTACTTAAATACTGCTACGAATTCGATTTAAGTCTAGCTATGCCTTGTAACGCTATTATAAAGGCTTATACCTACTTTAAATGTTTTAAATCTCTTAGTATTCATTAATTTTTCATAGTCTCATCATCTGAAACACATCTCTTTTTAGTCTGGCTATGCTAGGATTACGATTCAATATCAATTGAATATTAATATATAGCTTATCAAGCTTATTGTCTTGATTTATAAATCGGTATCCATAATGACTGCTAGCCAAAATATAATACCTGTTAATGCCAACACACCGCACATTCTAATCGTTGAAGATGATCCCGCCATTGCTACATCGCTACGCGTTACTTTTAAACGTGAAGGCTGGCTAGTCACATGGCTAGATAATGCGACTAGCGTCATTCCAACATTACAGAGCTTCAATGACCAAAATCAATCTGTTTCTGGCATGGTATTGGATGTTGGTTTACCCGATGGAGATGGCTTAAATCTTTGCCAAGATATTCGACATAGTGGCATTATTGGTCCATTAAAGCAGCTTCCTATCGTTTTTTTGACTGCACGAAGTGACGAGGTAGATAGAATATTAGGCCTAGAGATGGGAGGCGATGACTACTGCCCTAAACCCTTTAGCCCGCGTGAACTTGTGGCTAGATTAAAAGCGATATGGCGTAGAGAACAATTAACTGCTTCAAGTGTAGACAGTCAAGCTATATTGACTGATGAAACCACAGAGCCACAGTTTTTTTATCTAGATTCAGGCATATGGCGTTATGATCCATTAACCTACACCTTATATTGGAATGAGAATAGGCTTGAGCTTAGTAATACCGAACGTAAGCTTATTTTAGCTCTACTGGCTAATCCCGAGCGTGTCTTTAGCCGAGAGCAGTTATTGAACTCGATAAGTGATTATCCTGATCATCGTCTTGCACGTACTATCGACAGTCATGTGAAGTCAATTCGTAAGCAATTGGCACAAATTAGCGAGTCTGAAGACCAAGAGATTATTTATACTCACCGCGGCTTAGGCTATGGACTTTGTGCTTCATGAGTGAGAGTAATAATAATAGTAAAAGACCCGCTTCAAACTCAAACAATTGGTACGCTAAACTGCACCCTATCGGCAGGGATAACACGCCTATAGTACCTGATACTAAGTCTAAAAGAATCCTTAACTTAAGTCTGTTTTTTAGGATTTGGATAGCCGTTGGGGTTATCGTAATCATATCTGGCATCGTAGTCTTTAATCAGCTCTTTAATTACGTGCGCCCTATTACCCAACAGGTGATTGAAGATACTTTAGTCGATACCTCTAAGCTATTGGCCGCCAGTTTACAATCTGCAGTTGAATCAGGGGAGATACATAATAGGCAATACCAAGCCATGTTGGATAATGCTTTTTTAGCCCCTGAACTAACAGAAGAAACCAATCCACCTCAGCTCAATAATACAATAAAAGGCCTTAGTAGCAGTCCACTTGGTGAAATTGACGATGGCTGGTTAAGTTCTTCATTGTCTTTAGACAATTGGTATCATAAAAAAAACCGTAGTAGCTTCCGAGTATATATAACCAACAAGCATGGCATTGTTATCTATGACTCCTTACCAACAGCAACTTCTGTAGGTTCTAAAGATGCAAGCGAAAAAAATGCTGAGGGTGAAGACTATTCAAAATGGAACGATGTCAATTTAACCTTACAAGGTAAGTATGGCGCTCGTACCACACGTACAGATCCTGAAGACTCAACCACCTCTATAATGTATGTAGCGCAGCCTATATACAGCTCTGTTAATACTAAAGACATTATCGGTGTGGTAAGTATAGGAAAACCAACTGCCACAGTGTTGCCGTATTTAAATGCAACTCGCCAGCGTATGTTAACCGCTTCATTGATAATTAGTATCGTCACTTTATTAATGGCAGGCTTGATTGCTTGGTGGCTACGTCAAAGCACCTTACTAGTCACTCGTTACACCCAATCATTAGCGCAAGATACCAAAAAACCTTATTTTTATTTAGGTAAAGAACTAAATGAGCTTAGTGATACCATTGAAACCATGAAGCATCGGCTTGAAAATAGAGCCTATGTAACGGACTATGTACATACTTTAACTCATGAACTGAAGAGTCCTTTGACGGCTATTAGAGCCAGTGGTGAATTGCTTGAAGAAACTGACTTAGATGGTGAAGATAGATTAATGCTAAGTCAAACCATTACCGAACAAAGTATTAAGTTACAATCATTGATTGATCGGTTATTATTATTGGCAAAAATTGAACAACCAACCTTCAAGCTTGCCATACAGCAAATAAATCCAGATGCTTTAATGCAAACCTTAATTGCCGGCTGTGAAATGCAACGTCAAAATCAACACGTTCATATCGATTATGATTGTCAAATTGCTGACCCAAGTCATACGCTCATTTTTGCTGATGAATTTTGGATAACTCAAGCTTTACAAAATGTATTGGACAATGCTTTATATTTTGCTAAGTCCGAAGTTAAAGTCCAGCTCTCCTTACAAAGTTTTGCTAAAGTGGAATATATTAAGCTGTCTATAACCAATAATGGGGATTTGATACCTGAGTATGCTTTGGAGAAGGTATTTGACCGCTACTTTAGTTTATCGCATCAGTTGCAAGGTCAATCTCAAGGTAAAAAAGGCACAGGGCTAGGATTAACCTTAGTAAAACAAGTGATAGAACGTCATGGGGGTATGGTTACTATTCAAAATCTTGAATCGTTTCCAAATTATTTTGATAAGTTACATATGACTGGCGTTGAACTGGTTATATATTTGCCGATAGCACCTCTTAATGTCTAAAAACTTATCTTTAACCCAACAATAATAGTTTTATAGTTATAACAACAATATTCATTATTCAATATAACTATTTGATTTTACAATAATCAAAAAAAAGCACACAAGGTAAACTTGCATGCCTAAAGTTAAAATTTATATATTATAGTTTCAATCTTGGAAACTAAATTCTTACAAGCTTAAGTAAACCTTTAACTTTTATTTTAAACCTAATAGCTAAATTAAGAATTACCGTTTTGACTTAATGGCACTATACGTTCATGTTGACCATTGCCTAACAACCCTTGACTACCAATACCTTCTGGATTAATTTGAAGATAAGCCATCATTTGCTCAACTACCTCTTGATCACCTTCTGACATAATACGCTGCTTAATAGCTTCTACTGGGGGAACGGGTAAATTTCTTAGCAATGACAACAATTGACTGCCCTGCCCTTTATTCACAACCAATTCGATTAGTTTCCGTGCATCAATGGGTAAGTCGGGTGTTGACTGAGCCATTAGTGCTAAATGATATGCACCATGAGCGTCTTCATCAGTAATAATGCGCTGTTCAATGGCCTGATAAGTCTCACTTGTCGCTCCACCTGCCACACTCAATAAGTGAATACACTTAAGTGAAGACTGTGTTTCATTATCAGCAATGGCTTTAATTTTTTCTGATTGTTCTTCTAATAATTGACGTTTTTGGGCTAGCTTATCATCTGAACTCATATTGTATTCCTATATAAATTTTATGTTTATCGTATAAAAATTATATGGTGTTAAATATTATTTTATAAAGCAGTTGAATACAAAACATAACAGGTACTATCTATTAC
>NZ_JAGLBC010000030.1:20282-21470 GCF_018260395.1 Psychrobacter sp. | reverse complement strand
TATTTTAAAACTTTGACTCACTAAATTACATGACTCACAGCAGTTGAATTAAGATTCCTCAATGTCTGCTCCAATCCCTAATAACTTTACTTTACGAGTCAACGTATTGCGTCCCCATCCTAACAAGTCTGAAGCTTCGCCTTTTCGGCCATTGGTATGTTCTAAAGCCACACTGATTAAAATCTTTTCAAATTCCGGGGTCGCAAGCTGTAAGATTTCAGTTTGACCTTGATTTAACGCTGTTGTCGCCCATTCTCTTAGTTGATTCTGCCAGTTACTTTGTTGACTGCTTGTAGACTGAGCAGAGGTTGACATAAGGTTGGTTGAGTTAGGAGCGGCATGAAGATTACCCTGATGAGTTCCAGGATAAGTTCCAGTTTCGCCAATGCTAGAAGGGGTGTCATTATAAAAAGCTTCACGACCTTGAGAGTGATGACCCGCATTATTATAAGGTTGAATCATATCTGCATCCGTAACAATTGAAGGACTTGAATTAGCATCCGTTATAATTGCGCCGCTATCAATCTCAGATTGATCTTTAAAATACCCTTGGGCGAATTCAGTTAAATCAGGCGGAAGATCTTCAATACCTAAAATCTCACCGGTAGCCATAACTGTAATCCAGCGACAGGCATTTTCGAGTTGACGCACGTTACCGGGCCAACTAAAAGATTGCATAACATGAAGGGCTTCAGATGTTAGCTGTTTTTTGTCGGTTTTCATTTCCTTGGCCGCCTTTGTCATAAAGAACTCGATTAGCTCAGGAATATCATCAGGACGAGCTCGCAAAGGAGGTAGGGGAAGTCGTATCACATTCAATCTATAAAATAGATCTTCACGGAATTTACCTTCTTTTACCAATTGTTCAAGGTTTTGATGAGTGGCGGCTATAATACGCACATCCACTTTGATAGGTTTTTGACCTCCAACACGGAAGAATTCGCCATTTGCCAACACACGCAGTAAACGAGTTTGGGTACTAAAGGGCATATCACCGATTTCATCGAGAAATAAAGTACCACCATTGGCCTGCTCAAATCGACCTTGGCGATGGGTAGTAGCCCCAGTAAAGGCGCCTTTTTCGTGACCAAACAGTTCTGACTCTATAAGTTCATGAGGAATGGCCGCCATATTTAGAGCGATGAAAAGTTTATTTTGTCGAGGCGAATTGTTATGTAGGGCGCCTGC
>NZ_JAGLBC010000030.1:17616-20182 GCF_018260395.1 Psychrobacter sp. | reverse complement strand
TTAGAGCGATGAAAAGTTTATTTTGTCGAGGCGAATTGTTATGTAGGGCGCCTGCAACTAGCTCTTTACCAGTACCAGATTCACCAGTAATTAGCACTGTAATAGGAGAGGAGGCGAGTCTTCCTATAGCGCGAAATACGGTCTGCATAGCAGGTGACTGACCAATAATAGAACTTGATTCTACACCTTCAGGTTTATTCGATTTAGTTTCTATTGAAGCTTTAGGAGTAGCTATTGTTTTATCTGATTTTGAAGTCGCAGCTACTTCAGGACTTTGTGTGGATTTAGGCTTGGCGAGTTTGGTAACAGGTTTGCTTCTTTGAGCATTTGGATTGGTAGTAATGGCTTTTTTGGCCACTGTAACGGCATGATCTAAGTCAAAGGGCTTTGGTAAATATTCAAACGCACCAGTGTCATAGCTATCTACAGCAGATTTTAAGTCAGAGTGAGCAGTCATTATGATAACAGGCAGCTCTGGGAAATTATTATGCATCCATTGACTAAAAGATAAGCCATCCATCATTGGCATACGAATATCTGTCAAAATGACATCGGGTAAACAGGCTCGATCTTGATGCTTGTTTAGGATGTCATTCAGTTTGGCCCATGCCCCTTTAGCATTACTAAAGGCCTGAACTTCGAGTCCGGCATCACTAAATGTATCCTCTAAGATTAATCTTAAAGCAGGATCATCATCGATTAGCCAAAGGCTGTTTTTAATTGTCATTTTGAGAGTTCCGTTTTTAAGGAGTGGTGTTCGGGTGTTACGCTATTTTGGTATTACAATTACCAGTTTGTATAGCATCGAATTTGTCGACGGTCAGGAATTTTGTGTGCTACTTATAGTAAGGGGTAAATATACATTAAACTGAGTGTCTTCAGGTTCTGAGTTAACCTCGATTGCCCCTTGATGTCGATGTATTATCTCCTGCACTAACGCAAGTCCTAGTCCAGTACCATTGGCTCGGCCCGTGACCAATGGAAAGAAAATTCGATCTATCAAATCATCTGCAATGCCAGCCCCGTTGTCTTTAATACTCACTCTAATAACTTGTTTATGGTGTTGAGGACCAATGGTATATTGGTGTTCAATTCGAGTCGTTATAGTTAATTCAGGTGTATATGAACTATCTAGTAAGGTAGTGTCTTGCTCTAATATAGCTTCACAAGCATTGTTAGCTAAGTTTAAAAATACTTGTATAAGCTGGTTTTTATCAGCAGTAATCTCTGGTAAAGACAAATCATAATCGCGTTTGATATTCACCTTTGGATACTGAGTCTGGGTTAAAAGCAAAATATGCTCTAAAGGCTCATGGATATTGACGGATTGCCATTCAGGTAGCTGATTTGAGCCTAATAGCTGTTCAATAAGTTTGGTTAAGCGGTCTGTCTCGCTAATCACAATACTGGCATATGTCGTAAGCTTATTGGCATCTACTAAGACTGTGCCTTTACTATCTAAGCTCTCCTCAGGGATGTGGCGGGTTTGTTTGATTAATAATTGTGCTGCACCACGAATACCTGCTAAAGGATTTTTAACTTCATGGGCTACGGAACGTAGCATTTCTCTTGAGACATCATGTTGCTCTTGTAAACGTTGTTCTTTATCAATTCGACTCTGACGATCACCTTGCCATATCTCGATTAAATAATATAACTCCGAGTCTTGATACATGGGAGTGACGCTATAGTGAACATATAAAGGCGTGCTTAATCCTTTAATAAGCCGACTATATTCAATAAAAGGCTGTAAATATTCCTTGGCATTATAAAATTGCGTTTCAAGTTTGTCTCGTGCAGCGGCCATAGTAGCCATACTATCCGTTTGCTTTACTACTTTTTTTTTCGATTTCTTCGAATTATCTTTTCTGTTTTTATTTGAGCAATTTTTATCATTGTTTATATTATTGTTAGACGAAGTCGAAGATGACTTTGTTTCAATAACCGTTGGCATTAATAAATCTAAAATATTTAAATCTATTAATCGAGTTTTACTCACCGACAGTAATTGCTCAGTTTGGCTGTTCACCCATTGAATTTTCAAATCATCAGCAACCCATATAACACCGGTATATAGATTCTGTAATAAAGATAAGGCTTTATGCGGCTTCATATATGGTCTTTTCATAGTTTATAACGTTAAAGCAACTGGTATGAGAAAGGCTAATATTGCCATGATCATAGTTACGGTATAGAGGTTGCAAGATTAGTACCAATCTAAGCATGGTTAAAAATCACTTTTATTTTAATTAAAATTTTATAGAAATAATTTAAAGCTTTATAAAAATACAAACAGTTTTATAAAAATAACTTATTTTAAATAAAAGAATTTAAATAATGAATTATATTAGTGCATAAATTATATTAAATGTTACATATGTGTGCATTATCAATGTCTAATTTACTATTTTGGTTTGATATTGATCTATACTAGCTTAGTAAAGTCGATAAAAGGAATAATTCCATCACTCTAATAGAATTATTTAACCAACTTAGTGCAACTGGTTGACAAAAAATAAAGTTAATACTGAGATGAAAAACACATGAATAATGCTTTGGTGCTAGT
>NZ_JAGLBC010000030.1:0-17516 GCF_018260395.1 Psychrobacter sp. | reverse complement strand
AAAAATAAAGTTAATACTGAGATGAAAAACACATGAATAATGCTTTGGTGCTAGTATAGAGCGGTTAAAATTCGTACAATGCACATCAAAATATGGTGTTTAGAATGCTATATTTTATTAAATTTACCTTATATAAATCTAAGATGTTTGAATAAGGCCTCTTATTTCATTTTTTATCTTTTTGCCATCAATTAATCCTCTATTTTATAAAGTATTTGTATATGCCAAGCAAACAATCAGCAGAGTCTGTCACTATTTATGTGCCAGGTACGCCAACTACCTCAGCAGCCTCGACCTCTGGTGCTTATCATCACAAAGCCAATCACAATCAAAATCGAAGTGTCGAACAAAGTGGCATTCAAGCCAGTCAAAAACAGTCCACTATAACTTCATCAGTGGCACCCAAAGTAGGCTTTGTATCTTTAGGCTGTCCTAAAGCATTGGTTGACAGCGAGCGAATTATTACTGAATTAACCAAAGACGGTTATCATGTTGCTTCAGATTATGATGGCGCCGACTTAGTAGTGGTCAATACTTGCGGCTTTATTGAATCGGCAGTTCAAGAGTCATTAGATGCTATTGGCGAAGCCTTAAGTCAAAATGGTAAAGTGATTGTCACTGGCTGTCTAGGAAAAGATGCCGATAAAATACGAAAAATGCACCCAGCTGTGCTGGCAGTAACAGGTGCTCATGCTTATGATGAAGTCATAACTGCCGTATCAAAACATGCTCCAATGCCACAGGCGATCTTAGACAAGAAGTCTTATGACCCTAAGATTGATCTGATTGATTTGGCTGGCGTAAAACTAACCCCAAGCCATTATGCTTACTTAAAAATTTCAGAAGGGTGTAATCACCGCTGTACGTTCTGTATTATTCCAAGCTTACGCGGTGATCTAGTCTCTCGTCCTATTGATCAGGTGATGAGTGAAGCTATGGCTCTGAAGAAAGCAGGTGTTAAAGAGCTGCTAATTATTTCACAAGATACCTCAGCTTATGGGCTTGATCTAAAATATAAGACCACTTTTTGGAATGGGATGCCGCTTAAATCAAAATTCTTTGATTTATGTGAAGCTATGGCCAAAGTAGGTATTTGGGTGCGTCTACATTATGTTTATCCTTATCCACATGTTGATAAGGTAGTAGAGCTAATGGCTAAGCCAGGCGATTTTGGTGGCTTATTGCCTTATTTAGATATCCCACTACAGCACGCCAGTCCAAGTGTGTTAAAAGCCATGAAGCGTCCTGCCCATAGTGAGAATACTTTGGCACGTATCGAGAAGTGGCGTGAGATTAACCCAGATATTGTAATTCGTTCAACTTTTGTGGTGGGTTTTCCAGGAGAAACTGAAGCTGACTTCGAGTATCTTTTACAGTGGTTAAAACAAGCAAAGCTTGACCGTGTAGGCTGTTTTACTTATTCAGAAATTGAAGGTGCAGTGGCCAATGATTTACCCAATCCAGTTCCTGAAGTCGTGAAGAAAGAGCGTTATGAGCGATTTATGGCTGTTCAACAAGAAATATCTGAGCAAAAATTGCTAGATAAAGTCGGCAAGAGTATGACGGTATTGGTAGATGAGATTGATAACGAAGACTTTATAGCGATTTGTCGCAGTTATGCCGACGCACCAGAAATTGATGGACATGTGTATGTTGATAACATTGTTCGTAATGGTCAGCTAGCATTAAAAGTCGGCGATATGATTACTGTGAATATAGATGAGGCCAGTGAGTATGACTTATTTGCAACTTATATCGATTAGGTAAACTATTATATCCATTAAATAGTATGTATTAGCTTAAGATTTAATTGCGGTATTAGTTCAATTAATGGGTTTGGTATTAAAATAGCGCTATAAGCAGATAGCGTTTTTTGGTAAACTTTAACGAATTTAGCTTTATTTTTAGTTACATTTTTAATTCGCTATTTATTTGTCCTTTATTGCGCCTAATTTGACAGTTTACTTTGTTTTTAAGCTTAATAGTTTAAGTCACGAGCTTAGGTTAAGAATAAACTTAAAATAAGAGTTGGTAAGAATTTAGTGCGTTAAAGCTTAAAATAAATTAGTCCAACTATATAGCAAGGTGCCTTATGTCTGATAATAATCCGCAGTACTCACGTATTTTACTTAAGCTATCTGGAGAGGCCTTGGCAGGCGGTCAAGGTATGGGGATTGATGCCAATGTGCTTGATAAGATGAGTTTAGCTATTGCTCACTTGTGTGGTCTTGGAGTGCAAGTAGGAATCGTTGTAGGTGGTGGCAACTTGTATCGTGGTAGCCAACTTCAAAAAGAAGGGTTGGTAGGACGAGTCACTGGAGATCAAATGGGGATGTTGGCCACAGTGATGAATGGTTTAGCTATGCGTGATGCTTTAGAGCGTCGTAACATTAATACTCGCCTTATGTCAGCACTTCCTATTGGTGAAGTTACCGAAAGCTATAGCAGCCGTAATGCCATTCGCTATTTAAAAAATGGTGATGTTTGTATCTTTGTTGCAGGTACTGGCAATCCCTTCTTTACAACTGACACAGCTGCTTGCTTGCGTGGTATTGAAATTGAAGCTGGCGTTATCTTAAAAGCGACTAAGGTAGATGGTATTTATGACAAAGACCCAAGCGAACATGATGATGCAAAAAAATATGATGCCTTAACTTTTGATGAAGTTTTAGAACAAAAATTAGGCGTGATGGACCTAACTGCAATTGCTTTATGCCGTGAACATAATGTGCCTTTACAGGTATTTGATATGAACAAGCCTAACTCGTTATTAAATGTGATTATGGGTGAGAATGAAGGCACACGCGTTTTTCATTAATTATGCGTTTATTAAAATACAGCTATTAGGGTTAGTTTGACTTCCTGCTCCCCACTAATTATTAAGTTGTTTAGTTCGATTGTTAACTGATTATAGGTAAGGAAAAATTATGATAAATGATATTAAGAAAGACGGCGAACAACGTATGAAAAAATCTGTAGAAGCTTTGGAAAATGCTTTTAGTAAAGTTCGTACCGGCCGTGCCCATCCAGGTATGCTATCAGGTGTCATGGTAAATTATTATGGCGCTGATACCCCATTGAACCAAGTAGCCAGTGTTAACGTTGAAGACTCACGCACATTATTGGTTCAACCATTCGAGCGCTCAATGGTTCAAGCCGTCGATAAAGCCATTCGTGAAGCTGATCTTGGTCTAAACCCGATGACTGCAGATGTCATCCGCGTCCCTATGCCAGCTTTAACAGAAGAAACCCGCCGTGATATGCAAAAGCTTGCTCGTAGTGAAGCTGAAAACAGCCGAATTTCAGTGCGTAATATTCGCCGCGATATGTTAAATGATATAAAAGAGTTAGCGAAAGAAAAAGAGATCAGTGAAGATGAAGAACGTCGCGCCAGTGACGACATCCAAAAATTAACCGATAAATTCATTGCATCTATCGATGGCATGGTTGACGCTAAAGAAAAAGAGCTAATGGAAGTTTAGTTCTTAAACTATTTTATTAGCTTTACATCAAACCTAGTAAGTTGGTTTATGTCTCGTAGCTCTATCCACTTATCAAATTAGGATAGCTTTAAGACGTAATTTGCTGGCAAGCTAGGTTTGACATAAGGATTTATTGAGTTTGTATCTAAAGATCATGCCCAATGATTGAACAATTAATCACTAATTGCAGATTGATGACATATAATTAGAGACTAAAAATACCTAAACCTATTTTCAAGATTAGATAAAAACTATTATGACTGAGCCACAAATCTCGAATGCATATGCTTCATTGCCTATCCCTGATGTTTTACCTAAGCACATAGCAATCATTATGGATGGTAACAATCGCTATGCCAAAGCGCATGGTATGGCCAAAGGGCAGGGCCATGTTGCTGGTAAAGAGTCTTTAGATCCTCTAGTAGAGTACTGTGTGGCTATAGGTATCGAAGTTTTGACAGTCTTTGCTTTTTCTAGCGAAAACTGGCAACGTCCTGTTGATGAAGTGGCGCTATTGATGCGGCTTTTGTCTGCCACCATAAACGAACAGTTGCCACGAATGCATAAATACAATATGTGTTTGAGATTTATTGGAGATAGAAGCCAATTGACGCCAGAGTTACAACAACAGATGGCGGATGCAGAGGCTCAAACTGCTAATCATAAAGCGATGACTTTGGTGATTGCTATTAGTTATGGTGGACAATGGGATATTGCAAATGCTGCCCAGCAATTGGCCAAAAAAATACAGCAAGGTAAAATGAGTGTTGATCAACTTACCGTTGAAACTTTAGGTGAACAAGTTCAATTGGCGGATGTAGCGGCGGTGGATATGTTAATTCGTACCGGTGGCGAGTATAGAATTTCTAATTTCTTATTATGGCAATCTGCCTACGCTGAGTTATTTTTTACAGATACTTTATGGCCAGATTTCGATGCCAAAGAGTTGAATGAGATGATGTTTGAATTCTCTCGTCGTCAACGTCGATTTGGCAAAACAAGTGAACAGGTTGAAGGCCAGGCTTAATTCAAACAAATTAGTGCTTTAATAGATAACTTTTATCTAAGCTATCAGCTAGTATTAGCTTCACTATAAGCCAATCATCCCTATAAAAATAATACTTACAGCGACTGTAAAAATATTTGTAAGACATAATATAATAAAAAGGTATCTAGTATGTGGACACGCATTAAGACGGCTGTCATTTTAGTCATTATTGTGGGTGTCGCAATCTTTGCTAGCGATAAGCCTTATCTGTTTATTCCATTACTAGGAGTAGGGGTTAGCATAGCTTCCTTTGAATGGACCAAACTTGTGCCAAAATGGCACGTGCCTGCCTTATTCGTAATATTGGTGTTGGCTTTAACTATGGCCACATTAATATTTCCCAATACTTGGCCCCTTTGGTGGACTGCATCTACTGTGATTTGGCTGATGGCCTTATATTGGGTTAGTAAGTTCCCTGCATCTACTGGTTGGTATGGTAGGCAGCTATACGTATTGGGTATGGTGCTACTGACTGCTGCCATTAGTGCAATGTATTATTTATGGTTGCAGTCCCCTTGGTGGTTAATGTACGTCTTTTTATTGGTATGGTGTGCCGACAGTGGTGCTTATTTTGTGGGTCGTAAGCTTGGCAAACGCAAAATGTCTCCCCATGTCTCACCTAACAAAAGTATAGAAGGGCTAATTGGTGGCCTAGCAACAGGCTTGATTGTAGTAATAGGTATAAGCTGGTTTAAGCTACAATTAGCGGGCAGTGAACTTGTGTTATTTGTAGGATTGTCTTTAATAACCATATTGGCATCTGTCCTAGGCGACTTGTTTGAATCCATGCTTAAGCGTCAAGCCGGAGTTAAGGATTCGGGCACTATTTTACCTGGGCATGGCGGTATATTAGATCGTATTGATTCATTACTGTCTGCAACTCCAATTTTTGCATTAGGATTTTGGGTGCTACAATACTATCAAATGCTACCTTAATAAGCTTAAGCTCAAGGTATTTATTTAATTGAATTTGAAAGTTCTTTGATATTGATTAATACCAACCATTAATAGTTAATTAACCTAAAATTTAGCTTTTGTTGTCATCATTGTTTATTGTTCAACTTGAAATAGTTGACCCGTCACGATTCAAAGGTAAGTTATGACCCAACGCATTGCCGTACTCGGCGCCACCGGCTCAATTGGTGACAGTACACTATCCATATTGGCTGATTATCCAGAACAATATCAAGTTTATGCGCTATCCGGTCATGGTCGTTTAGATAAACTATTAGAACTGTGCCAGCAGTTTAAACCAAGTAGGGTTGCTGTAGCTGAAGATAAGGTTAAAGAGTTTAGCAACCGTTTAAAGCAAGCTAATATAAGCTGTGAAGTAGTGGGTGGTCAGGCAGGATTAGATAATATTGCTGCAGACGCTAAAGTCGATACTGTGGTAGCCGCCATTGTTGGTGCTGCCGGCCTATCTTCAACTTTAACGGCAGCCAAAGCAGGCAAAAGAATTCTTTTGGCAAATAAAGAAGCTTTAGTCATGGCCGGCAGCCTTATGATGCAAGCTGTTAAAGACAATGGTGCTACTTTACTGCCTTTAGATTCAGAGCATAACGCTATTTTTCAATGTCTGCCTGCCGCTGTACAACAGCAGAATACTCGAATTCATGAATCTTGTTATGGCATTAGTAAGTTATGGTTGACAGCTTCTGGTGGTCCTTTTTTAAATAAAAGTTTACAACTCATGCAAACCGCCAGTGTTAGTGAAGCGGTAAAACATCCTAATTGGTCTATGGGACAAAAAATATCTGTAGATTCCGCAACTATGATGAATAAAGGACTTGAGCTAATTGAAGCGTGTCATTTATTTGACCTAGATGAATCACAAATTAATGTGGTTATTCATCCGCAGAGTATTATTCATTCAATGGTAGAATATTGTGACGGTAGCTTCCTTGCGCAGATGGGAAGTCCTGATATGCGAACGCCTATAGCTCATGCTTTGGCTTATCCAAACCGTATTACCGCTGGAGTAAAATCTTTAGATCTATATGAGTTATCTGCATTAGAATTTATCAAGCCTGATTTACAGAAGTTTGCTTGTCTAAAATTAGCAAGAGATGCCATGCGAGCGGGTCAAGCTGCGACCATTGTATTAAATGCTGCCAATGAAGTGGCTGTAGAGGCGTTTATAAAAGAGCAAGTTTCTTTAACCGACATTGCCTTGATTAATGGCCGTGTATTGGACACTATGCATCACAAAGTCTCTAATAATTTGATGGCAAAGGAAGATCAATTGCTAACTTCAAATTCAACAAACAAAAACAGTAATTTTAATGGCAACATAAATACCTTGGATGATATTTTGGTAATTGATAAATTAGCTCGCATTGAAGCGCAGCAAGAGGTGGCGAAATGTCGCAGTTAATGACATTGGCGTTATTTTTATTGGCTTTTGCGGCTATTTTGGGTCCACTGGTTGCCTTGCATGAATGGGGACATTATATTGTAGCTCGTTTATGTGGCGTTAAAGTGCTTACCTATTCGATAGGGTTTGGGCCTAAGTTAGCAAGTTGGACAAGCAAAAGAACGGGTACTAATTATCGTTTATCTGCTTTACCGCTTGGTGGCTATGTAAAGATGCTTGATGAGCGTGAAGGTGAGGTGGCTGAAAAAGAAAAGCATTTGGCATTTAATAATCAGCATCCGCTAAAGAAAATTGCTATCGTCGCTGCTGGTCCTGTAATGAACTTTATCATTGCAATTGCTTTATTTTGGGTGCTGTTTTTAGTGCCTAGTGAACAGTTGAATACTCGTATTGGTACAGTTTTACCTAATACACCCGCAGCAACTGTAAGCTTACCAAAGGGCGATAAAATCGTTGCGATAGATGGTCATAAAGTTCAAACTTGGGAAGAAGTTAATTATCGTTTAGCGGATCGCATGGGTGAAACAGGCGCTGTATCTGTAACCTTACAAAAGGTTGTTGAGGGAGCAAAATCTTCAGACAGTTCTGCACAAACAGTTTCAAACGTTTCTTCTGATACCGCAAAAACTACTTCAGCGAATACGCAACGTGAAGTTAAAGTGCCTATTAAGGACTTTATGCAGGGCACGCAATCAGGTAAGGATACTTTAACTAGCTTAGGAGTTATACCTTGGCAACCACATATCGAGCCAGTGATTGGTCAATTGTCTAAAGATGGTGCGGCGTTTCGGCAGGGTATGAAGGTTGGCGATAAGATTGTATCCATCAATAATGAACCGGTAAAAGATTGGTTGGTAGCTACTCGGATTATTAGAGATCATCCTGAAACTCTGCTTAACTTTACTGTGCTTAGAAAAGATGAACAAGGTCAAAGCCGTGAAATCCAGCTACAGATTATGCCACAGGGGAAAAAAGGGCCGGCTGGCCAAAAATATGGTCAAATTGGTGCAGGAATTAGTCCAATTGAGATTATAGTACCAGATGATTATAAAACGATGGTATCCTACGATCCTATGACTGCAATTGGCAAAGCATTTGCCAAAACTGGGCAATTGGCCACTATGACTTTAAACTCAATGGGTAAAATGATTACTGGTAAAGTAGGTTTGGATAACTTGTCAGGACCCATTACTATCGCTGTCATTAGTAAGCAGAGCTTTGAGATTAGTTGGGAGCAGGTGCTGGCCAATGCTGGTATAATTAGTTTAAGTCTTGCTGTACTTAATTTACTGCCTATTCCTGTATTAGATGGTGGTCATTTACTATATTATTTTATTGAGTTAATTAGAGGTCGACCAGTGTCTGAGAGAATGCAGATTATTGGCTTTAATATTGGCTTCTTATTTCTTATGTGTTTTATGATTTTAGCTATAACAAATGACTTTAGTCGTTATTTTTAAGCTAAAATAATAGATTTTATTTATTAGATAGCTTTTAATATTTGTCTTTGTAATATTTATTACCCTTGATATATAGTTTGAAATATAGATAGAAGCTTAATTTGCCATTATTACATATAGTGGCTAGCAAAATCTAAAAAACCTTATTTTAGCTCGTTCCTTGAACTACGGATTGTATGTATGCAAACGTCTTTATTTAAAATGTCACAATTAATAGCAGTGCCTGCATTTGCAGCGATTATGGCAGTTTCGGCACATGCTGCGGATGCTGTATTAACCAATGTAGAGTTTGTAGGACTGCAGCGTTTAACACCTGAGAGTTTATATCCTTTACTTACTACCAATGTAGGTGAGGCAGTTACTGACCAAGATTTGGCCAATAGTATTCAAGCTTTATATGCGACAGGTGACTTTGCTAACATTCAAGTCAAAAATGACAATGGACGAGTTACTTATTATGTCGTTGAGCGTCCTATCGTTGCCGAAGTAAACTTTGAAGGCAATAAGCTTATTCCAAAAGATGGTCTAGAAGAAGGTCTTAAGTACGCTGGTATATCGGTCGGCAGTGTCTTAAAGCAATCTACTGTGCAAAACGTGGCCAATGAGTTACAACAACAGTATATCGCTCAAGGCTATTACAATAGTGATATCGAGGTTGACCAAAAATTATTAGATGGCAACCGTGTAAAGCTCACTATACGTTTCATTGAGGGAAAAGCAGCTAAAGTAGTGGATATCAATGTCATTGGTAATAAGCATTTTAGCGATCAAGATATTAAAGATGTGTTTGCTGTAAAAGAATCTTCATGGACTCGTCTACTTTCAAAGTCAGACCGTTATGCCAAAGAAAAATTAGCGGCAAGTTTGGAAAACCTAAAGTCCATGTATATGAATGAAGGTTTTGTTAACTTTAACGTTGATAATGCTATTTTAAATATCAATGATACCAAAGATAAAGTTTTTATTGAAGTAAGTCTAACTGAGGGCGAACAGTATAAATTTGGCCAAGCCAATTTTTTAGGGAATACAACCTACGACAAAGAGAAGCTTGCCAAGAGCATCTCATTTAAGCCAGGTGAGCAGTTCTCTCAAGCCAAGTTAGAAGCTTCAACTAGTGCTGTGAAAAACCAATTTGGGGATGACGGTTATTATTTTGCGCACATACGCCCTATAACTCGCATCAATGAAGAAACTAAAACCGTAGATATAGATTATTACATCGATCCTGCGCGCCCAGTGTATGTACGCCGAATAAACTTTAATGGCAATACCAAGACTGAAGATGAAGTATTACGTCGTGAAATGCGTCAACTTGAAGGTGCTTTAGCCTCAAGCGAAAAGATTCAAAGCTCACGTGTGCGTCTAATGCGCACTGGGTTTTTTAAAGGGGTAAATGTTGATGTTAAACCGGTGCCTAATACGCCTGATCAAGTAGACATCAACTTCAATGTAGAAGAGCAACCTTCAGGTAGTTCTACCATTGCAGCAGGTTATTCTCAAAATGGTGGTGTAACTTTTCAGTTAGACTTTAGTCAGAAAAACTTTTTGGGTACGGGTAACCGTGTAAATGCTGCCTTATCTCGTTCAGAAACACGTGACTCTTATAGCCTAGGCTTTACTGACCCTTATTTTACTGAAAATGGGGTATCACAAGGTTTAAGCGGTTATTATAGAAAAACCAAATATGATGACCGTAACGTAAGTAATTATGTGATGGACTCTTATGGGGCTACTTTAAATTACAGCTATCCAATCGATGAAACCAAGCGTATTAGTGCCGGTGTTAACTACGACAATACTGAGGTTCGTGGTGGTCGCTATATGGGTATCTCAAATGCCTATGATCTTTTAAAAGATGATGGCAAAACCTCAACTTTTACCAGTGATAAAAAGGATGCAAATGGTCAAGTTATTGGTAAAGAAGATTATGTAGGTGGTTTCAAAAATGATTATAATACTTATAGCTTATTATTAGGCTGGGATTATAGTACTTTAGACCGTCCAGTCTTCCCAACTAAAGGTATGGATCATGCGGTTAATGCCACTTTAGGCTTTGGGGATCAAACTTATCAAAAGGTAACTTATAAAGGTAATTTCTACTATCCATTAGGAAGAGATTTCGTAGCACGTGGTTATGCTAAGCTAGGTTACGGTAATGATTTACCGTTTTATGAGAATTTCTATGCAGGTGGATATGGCTCAGTAAGGGGTTATGAGTCATCGAGTTTAGGTCCACGCTCTAGCTCTTTTTTGCGCATGAATAACTACAATGAAGATCTGAAAGCCAATGGTTTTGTAGTTGGAGAAGAGGTAGGTGGTAACGCTATGGCAACTGTTGGTGCTGAGTTGGTATTACCCATGCCATTCAAAGGCGATTGGGCAGATCAAGTTCGCCCAGTATTGTTCGTTGAAGGTGGTCAAGTATTTGATACTACTAATAAAGAGAACAAACTTGTTAAGTTCGACGATAAAAAGAATGTGTTTTACGAAGATCCTAATGGTACTCCTTTATTGGTTCAAGATAAAGATATCAGATATAGTGCCGGTGCTGGTATTACTTGGTTCACCCCAATTGGCCCTATCTCTATAAGTTATGCCAAGCCATTTGGCGATAAAAAAGGCGATAAGACTGAGGAAGTTCAGTTTCAAATCGGTAGTACCTTTTAGACCTGTTCAATTAAGCTAAGCGCTTAACTAATTGGATAGTTTTATTGTTATATATTAGCCTTAAATTTATTTTATTGTGATCAATTTATTTAAGCTCAAAGTTACTAACTTTGAGCTTTCTTTTAACTATAAATTTAATAGGTTCTAAGTTAAATTTTGAATATCCTATTTTAAACTTTTAATAATGGACAGATTCTATCTTTATGACTTCTTCTGAATCAAGCGTCAGACTTGCTGAGGTAATATCAGCTATTACGACTCGGCAACCTGTTTTAAACCACGATTCGTTAACGGCTGATCAATTACAAACCCATCTTACGGGTATTGGAAGTTTGACTCAAGCCAATAATCATCAGCTAAGCTTCTTATCAGATAAAGCTTACGCCTCTGTCCTATCCGAGACTAAAGCTGCAGTAGTGTTGGTATCAGAAGACCAAGCTAATCAAGTTCCTGCTGCTACGATTGCAGTAATAGTTGCTTCTCCCTATGTGGCTTACGCTTGCGCCACCCGTCTTTTTGAGCACTCAAGTGAGCAACTTTCTGAGCGGTCTAAAACCTATATCCATCCTACTGCGCAATTGGCAGATTCAGTTGAATTGGGTGAGCATGTTTATATTGGCGCTTATTGTGTTATCGGTAAGCAAGTAAAGATTGGATCGGGTTGTCAGTTACACTCTCATGTCAGTATTGACGATAGGGTTGTTATTGGTGAAGGCTGCGTATTTTATCCGTATAGCTTTATTGGGCATGACTGTCAGTTAGGGAGTAAAGTTAGGGTTCATGCGGGCGCCAGTATAGGCTCTGAAGGTTTTGGTTTTGCACCTATGTCAAATACTGCGACTGAAGGTTGGGAGCGAATTGCACAATTAGGCCGAGTGATTATCGGTGATAATGTTCGTATTGGCAGCCAGACTTGTATTGATCGAGGAGCCATTGACGATACTATTATTGAAGATAATGTGATAATAGATAACTTAGTGCAGATAGGCCACAATGTAAAGGTTGGCGCCGGCACGGCCATTGCTGGCAAAGTAGGTATTGCTGGTAGTGCTACTATTGGTAAGTATTGTATGATTGGTGGCGGGGTTGGAATCGCTGGACATTTGGAAATTACGGATGGGGTGGTTTTAACCGGTATGACCCTTGTCAGTAAATCTATAAAAAAACCAGGCGTATACTCTTCAGGGGTAACCTCTATGCCTGCAATGGACTGGCGCCGAGCAATGGTAAAACTTCGAGGCATGGGTAAAAAATAACTGAATTTTATTTACCTAGTTAATTCAAGATTGCCTTAACTGTTTGAAGTTCAAAAACCAGTTTAAAAATTCAATTCATAAAATCGGTCAAACATCAGGTGCTTTATTTTTGGATAAGGACAACTCATGACTCAAAAAGGTAGCGGTTCAAACATAGAAGCCAAGATAGGCTCTGAGGATGATAGTAGCAATAACTTAGATTTGGTAAACATACCTTCTAAATCAACACAATGGCAAATGACAGTTGCAGATGAACAGATGTTAGCTGATAAATCAATAACGTTACCCCTCAATTATAATCAATTGAAGCGATATTTGCCCCATCGCTATCCTTTTATGTTGATTGATAGAGTAGTAGCCTGTGGGACGAACTCTTGGATTACAGGGTATAAGAACGTTACGATTAATGAGCCTTTTTTTCAAGGTCATTTCCCGGCACATCCTATTATGCCCGGGGTTTTAATCATTGAAGCTATGGCTCAGTTGTCAGGTATATTGGCCTTTATCAGTGAAGGGGTGACTGCTGAAGATGGCTATCTGTTTTTATTTGCAGGTGTTGATAAAGTTAGGTTTAAAACCCCAGTGGTACCCGGCGATCAGTTGGTCATACAATCTAAACTAATATTGCAAAAAAGAGATCTTTATAAGTTTGAATCTAAGGCGTATGTGGATAATAAATTGGCAGCAACTGGCGAATTAATGATAATGCGTCAACAAACGACCGCCACTGCTTAAATTTTCCTATTAGGAATGAAATAACATCTTAAATTTTAATATATATAACAGGTGGGTTTAATGACTCAGATACACCACACTGCCATTGTCTCAAGTAAGGCTGACATTCACGAATCTGTTATCATTGGGCCTTATTGTATAGTAGGTGATAATGTCACTATAGACGCTGGTACTACCTTGCTACGTCATGTGGTAATAACCAAAAACACACGTATTGGCAAAAACAATGAGATTTTTCAGTTTGCCAGTATCGGTGAAGACTGTCAGGATTTAAAATATGCAGGCGAGGAAACTTGGCTTGAGATTGGAGATAATAACTCTATTCGAGAAGCTTGTAGCTTTCATCGTGGTACTATTCAAGACCAAGGTTTAACTAAAATCGGCAGTAATAATTTATTTATGGTAAATACTCATATTGCCCATGATTGCGTTATTGGTGATGGCAATGTTTTGGCCAATAATGTCGGTGTGGCAGGGCATGTTCATATTGGTAATCAAGTTATTGTCGGTGGGAATACTGGGGTACACCAATTTTGTCAAATAGGTGACTATAGTTTAATCGGTGGCGGCAGCGTCATCTTAAAAGATGTTGCCGCTATGACCTTGGTTTCTGGAAATCCCGCTGGAGCTCATGGCCTAAATATCGAGGGTATGCGTCGTAAGCAATGGAATAAAGAGACTATAAATAATCTTCGTGAAGCTTATAAATTGATATTTAAATCCGGAAAAACGACTCAGGAAGTTATCAAGGAGCTTAATGATGAGTATTTACCCAAAGAGCCAAAAGTCAAGTTACTTATACAGTCTTTAGTAGACAGTAAGCGCGGCATTACTCGATAGACCAAACTAATACTTATCTTCTAATCAAATTTTATTTAGTCTATTAGACTCCAGCTATACGTAAAAGTATGGCTTTTTTTTACGTTAAAACTTGACTTTTGTTTAGGCGTAAATGAAACTATCCCGTTACATAGAGAAAAATTTAAGTAACTTAATGTTACTTTATAATATAGTGCCTTTTTTATTTGATTTACCTTATTGATAACCTTTTAGATAATAAAGTAATTGATATAAATTGACTATCTCAAATTCAAATTGAGTTAAGGAGCCTTTAATGGCACAACAACACGCAACGCGCGAAAACTGGTCAAGCCGCTCTGGTTTTATTTTAGCAGCCATTGGATCAGCTATCGGTCTTGGGAATATATGGCGTTTTCCTTATGTAGCTTATGAAAATGGTGGTGGCGCTTTTTTAATACCTTACTTAATTGCCTTATTAACTGCCGGTTTACCTTTATTGTATTTAGATTATGTAGTGGGACAGAGGTATAAAGGCGCACCTCCAACAGCATATAAAAGAATGATTAAGTCTGCTGAGCCTATAGGTTGGTGGCAAGTATTGGTCTCCGCAGTGATCGCTATTTACTATGCTAGTGTTTTGACATGGGCTGGAAACTTCATGCTGTTTTCGTTCGGACAGCAATGGGGAGATAATCCTGAGGAATTTTTCTTCAAGACTTATCTGCAGAATGCCGATGGGGTGGTTTTTGAAATCGTGCCACATTTATTCATTGGTCTGTTAGTCGTTTGGGTTATCACACTCCTCATATTATATGGTGGTGTTAAAAAAGGCCTTGAGTTAGCAAATAAGATATTCCTTCCACTGCTTATGATTATGTTTACCATTCTGGTGGTACAGGCAGTTCGTTTGCCTGGTGCAGAAGATGGCTTAAATGCTTTCTTTACCCCAAACTGGGAAGCTATGAAAAATCCTAAAGTGTGGCTTGCAGCTTATGGTCATATTTTCTTTTCACTATCTGTTGGTTTCGGGATTATGGTAACTTTTGCCTCATATCTTAACCGAAATGCAAACTTAACAGGCTCAGGATTGGTAGTAGGTTTAGCCAATTCCTCTTTTGAAATATTAGCTGGTATTGGTATTTTTGCCGCCTTAGGTTATATGGCTCATACTACAGGTGTTCCCATTTCCGAAGTAGTCGGAAGTGGTATTGGACTAGCCTTTATTGCTTTCCCTAAGCTTATTTCAAGCTTGGGAAGTACTGGTGATATAGTAGGTGTTTTATTCTTTGGCTCGCTTGTTTTTGCGGGTATCACTTCTATGGTGAGTATTTTGGAGGTGCCTATTGCTGCCTTTAAAGATAAATTTGGCTGGTCTCGTCATAAGTCTGTGACCATCATCGGTGGTGTGTGTTCAATTATTTCCATCATTTTATTTTCGTCAAAAAGTGCGATTACTTTCGTCGATATAATTGACAATTTTGCAAATAACATTGGTATTGTTGTGGGTGCTATTTTATCGATTACTTGGATAACTTGGTTTAACCGTCAGCTTATTCCTAAACTTGTTAATCATATTAATGAAATTTCCAGTTTGAAAGTAGGTAAGCTCTGGATCTTTATGTTAACGATAATTACGCCATTATCATTAATCATCTCTTTAGTATTAACCTTGAAATCCTTATTAACGGAAGGCTATGGTGACTATTCGATGATGACTCAACTTATCTATGGATGGGGTATAGTAGCCTTATTTGTGATTGGTTCATTCTTGTTTACCTCAATTAAAAATAAAAATGGAGCATTAAAATGAATACCTCAGCAATAGCATTAATGATATTTGCAATGGTAACAGTTTGGGGTGGGCTTGTATTGGCCGTTATTCATTTGATAAGACATCCTGATGTGCCAATTGAACACGTGACTGAAGATTATATTTCAGATGAAAAACACCCTGACTAGATGTAAAACTTGGTTCTATTAAGGTGTGTATTAAGCCAAAATGCAAAAACCCCCAAATGGGGGTTTTTGTTTATTTATATTTTTTATACATTTTTGCAAAACTAAACGCTATACAACAAAGAAACAGTTAAGCCTCTAACTGCTGAATAATATTTAACATGCGGCGTAATGGCTCTGCTGCGCCCCATAGAAGTTGATCGCCAACGGTAAAGGCTGCTAGATACTCTGGACCCATATTAAGCTTACGTAAGCGTCCTAGCGCAACTGTCAAGGTGCCAGTTACAGCCGCAGGTGTCAAACGCTGCATGGTTTGTTCTTTGTCATCTTCTACAAAGTCTAACCACTGGTTACCGCTATTTTTTAGCGCCGCTTCTATTTCTTTCAAAGGAATGTCTTTTTTAAGTTTAATGGTTAGGCCTTGGGCATGACAACGCATAGAGCCTACACGGACACATAGACCATCGATAGGAATAATATCAGCACCTTGGTTGTTTAAGATTTTATTTGTTTCAACACCACCCTTCCATTCTTCACGAGATTGCTTATTTTCAAGTTGGCTATCAATATACGGAATCAAGCTGCCTGCTAATGGCACGCCAAAGTACTGGATAGGAAAATCAACACTGCGCTGAGTTTCGGCAATTTTCTTATCAATGGCTAAAATAGCACTGGCTGGATCAGCAAGTTCGTCTGCAACAGCATCATGAAGCATACCCATGCCGCTTATAAGCTCACGCATATTATTGGCGCCTGAACCACTAGCAGCTTGATAAGTCATAGCTGATACCCACTCAACCCAGCCACGATTGAATAACTCGCCAATAGCCATTAGCATCAATGAGACAGTACAGTTTCCACCAATAAAGTCTTTGGTGCCAGTCTGTAAAGCGTTATCAATGACTTTGCGATTTACAGGATCTAAGATGATGACACTATTGTCTTCCATGCGTAAGCTACTAGCTGCATCTACCCAATACCCTTGCCAGCCTGACTCACGTAAAGGACTATGAACGGCAGTGGTATAATCGCCACCTTGACAAGAGATAATCACATCACAGTTGCTTAGGGCTTCAATATCATGAGCATCTTTTAGTTTGGCACTGGCATCCGTATGTTTAATACCCTCAAAAATAGGAGCATCACCACCTGAGTTACTGGTTGAAAAGAAAATAGGGGTGATATTAGCAAAATCTTTTTCTTCTACCATACGTTGCATCAGCACAGAACCTACCATGCCGCGCCATCCAACAAGACCCACTTTTAATTGACTCATGAATATATACCTTGTATATCTAGCTAAAATAATTTGTTAGATAAGGGCGTGTCCCTATTTGCAAATTAAATAAGTTATGGTCTAAAAATGGCTATATTTTCGCCAAACTGTGTCTAATTTCTAGCTAATATGCCTATATTATCTTCGAAATTATTCGTGTTTGACAAAAATCTATCTCATTTTTAGCCTCATAATCCAAATAGGGACACGCCCTAATCACGTTTTGCTTAGACATGTCCGTAGCATTATGTAATGCTCAAGCCAAATCTGATTCATTTTGCAGTATTATCGAGGTCGGTTATAAAAACAATAACAGACATCTACTACGCAACCGTTTACATTGCCTTGATATGATTGAAAATGCAAGACTTCAACATAAATTTTTAGCATTTTTTGTATGATAAACCAGGGCAAACGCACACTTTTAGCCCATAACAATCAAATCACGAACCTCATCATTC
>NZ_JAGLBC010000208.1 GCF_018260395.1 Psychrobacter sp. | reverse complement strand
TTTTTAGTGAAAGTTGAGATTTAGGGATGGTTTGTTCTTATCGTGCAAAGGTTTCAAATTATAAAATAGGTTATAAAACTATACACTATTGAATATACAAAATAGCAATTTATAAAATTTTTAACTGTTATAAAATCTCTCATGATATGTTTGCATATGATATAGAATTAGCCTAAAAAATCTACAAAAATTATCTATCTGATGAGTGATGAAATCAAAATATTGGGCTCATAGCTGTTAATAGAGTTTTGTAAAGTGCAAATTGCTATTTAAGTCAACAGTACTATGAAAATATTGGTAAGCCCCACAAGGTTTATATAATTATTGAGGCAGATATATATGAAATGGCAAGGTGGTAGACGTAGCACAAATGTGCGTATGAGTGGCGGTAAAGCTGCAGGTGGGGGTATATTCGGTATTATCATAGGTTTAGTACTGTGGTTAGTATTTGGCGTAAATCCAATGACTGCCTTTCAAACCGGTCAGAGTATGACAGGTGGTAGTAGTACTACTCAGCCTGCAAATGACGACAGCCGCGATACTCAATTTGTAGAGTCTGTTTTGGCAAATACCGAAGATGTCTGGACTCAGATTTTTAGTGAATTAGGCATGACTTATAAACAACCTACTTTAGTCTTATTTAATGGGCGCACAAATTCTGCTTGTGGTAGTGCTACGTCAGCGTCAGGCCCTTTTTATTGCCCTGGGGATCAACAAGTATATTTAGACACTTCATTTTTTGCAGAAATGCGCAATAACCTTGGTATAGCTGGAGATCAGCAAGGTTCAGCCGAGGTTGAAAATCAAGGTAAAGCAGGTGACTTTGCGCAAGCTTATGTTATTGCCCATGAAGTAGGACATCATGTACAGACGTTGCTTGGTATCTCTCAAAAAGTAACTGAAGCCCGTCGACAAGTGAACGAAACGCAAGCCAATCAATTGTCTGTGCGTCAAGAGTTACAAGCTGACTGTTTTGCAGGTGTTTGGGCCAACCGCAATCAACAACGGGTTGATTACCTAGAACCAGGGGATCTTGAGGAGGCGCTAAATGCTGCTAGTCAGATTGGCGATGATCGTTTAACTCGTGGGACTGTGTCACCAGATAACTTTACTCATGGAACAAGTCAACAACGGGTGAATTGGTTTACCCGAGGTCTTCAAAGTGGAGATATCAACAGCTGTGATACTTTTTCAGGTTCTATCTAGGCAATGACTGTCTAAATATGCTTTTTTAAATTATTAAAGCAAAATCATGATAAAGGTGATTATGTCTTTAAAACTAAAATATGCTGTCCTAATTTAAGTTTATTTTTCCAGCCCTAAAATAAGTTGATGGATTCCAACTAGCCAGATACCTTATGTATTTGGCTAATTTTCATACGGAATCCTCTTAACTTCGATAAATCATAAAACGAATTCTTATATTTAAACTTAAAATCGGTTTGATAGTAGGTTAGATATAGACTGCCTCATTAATGAGCTTATTTAACTCATCTAATCTCCTACCTTCACAAACATAGAACTCATCATTTAGCATATCATTGACGCGGTTAGATAAAGCGTTTTGATACCAATCTTAGCCGTCTGTCATAGATGGGAAATAACTCAAATTTAAAGCATTAACTAAGTTAAACTAAACCACAATTTAACCCCTGTAGTAAAATCTATAAATCTTAGACTATTGTAGAATTTTGCTTTCTTCTTCACAAATTATCGGTTCGTTAAATGCTAACGTACTTTTTAAAGCACTACCCAATTTATTAGATAAGAGTGAACTATTGATTAGTCTTAAATAAACTTATCAATATCTCACTCAATTTTATGGAGTGTATTATGAGTAAAGATACAATAAATGAAAAAGATAAAAGCGATAAAATACAAGATAACAATCCCAAATCAAATTTAAGTTTTTGGCAACGTTATGAAGCGCCCATTCTACTGACGACAGTTGGCGGCGCTATTGATACCATAGCTTTTGTGGGTTTGCTAGGTTTTTTTACAAATCATGTCACAGGGAACTTAGTGATGGCCGGTGGCGGATTTGTTAAAGAAGGGGAGGGATTATGGATAAAGCTAGGTGCTCTGCCCGTATTTTTAATTGCTGTGGTTATCTCTAAACGTTTCATTGCGAAAAGTAACCATAGTGATCATATACTAAGCAATTTATTATTTGCTGAAGTGGTGTGCTTAACGGCATTTTTAATTGCTGCGGTATTGTTTGGACCATTTCAGGAAGCTGGCGCTATTGATTTAGCAATTACTGGGTTTTTAGGCTTGATAGCTTTTGCTATTCGTAATACTGCAGGTAAAACGGTCATGAGTAAAGTGCGTCCTACCTTGCTTATGACAGGGAATACCACCCAGCTTGGTATCGATTTATCGGACTACATTTTTGACCGTACCAGCTGTAATATGGACAGCTTAAAGCATAGTGCCACTGTGGTAACCAGTTTTACCCTCGGCGCTTTAGTAGGTACATTGTTATATATCCAAGTTGGACTTTGGGCTATTGCGCCATTTATATTACCTGTACTTTACTTAGCTTTTGCTGTGCGTGATGAGAGTTATAGACAAAGGCAACTTATAAATCTTTGATTTAAAATAGTAGCCAATTAGTGTTTAATATCTTTAAATAATCAATAAATTAAATAATTTATAGCTCATGTTGAACTTTTAATTGGTTGAAAATGAGCATTTGTTA
>NZ_JAGLBC010000029.1 GCF_018260395.1 Psychrobacter sp. | reverse complement strand
AATATAATTGTCTTACTCTAACATTATTTAATACGCGACATAATATTGTCTTTTTTGATAAATTGGTGCTGTATAGCGCCTAGAATGTGAAGACCAGTAAACACCATTAGTGTTGGCCAAAGCACATCAGTATGTAGATTATTAAAGAAACGTGCCTGCCCACGATCAGTGGTCAAGATACTTTGCAACTCAAATAGTCCAAACATATCAATGCTATGTCCTCCATACCAAGTCATCAAGATACCAGATAGTGGCATCGCAAATAGCACGGCATAAAGCAATAAATGGGTCAGATGCGAAACAGCAGTCTGCCATTTTGGCATAGGTACACTGGCAGGTGTTGGACTAATGACACGACTGATAACCCTAGCAATCATCCAAAATAATAGGCTAACTCCAAATGCTCTGTGCAGATTCAAATAGGTTTCACCAGATGAAGCAGAATTATGTAAAGTAATCATACTCCAAACGACAATCAGCAATAAAGCACTGCCCCAATGAAAAATTTTAACAGCTAAAGACCATTTACTAGGTTTTACTGCTGTTACAGTACTAGCCGGCGGTTGTTTTGTGTAGTAGACATACGTTACCTTTCCACTTGAGATTGATAAATAGAACTGTTAATCAATAAAATGACTCTTATGATTTAAATAATATCGCTTTATGATAGCAACGAATTCTAGATTTTGTTAACCCTCTAATAAACATTAAACCATACAGTCTCTTATTAAATAACTTCTATCAAATGGTTTGTCAATCTTTGCAGGTCAGGAACCATATAAGTGATGTTATCAATTATGACTTGTTGATACTCATACTCTTTTTGCTCATGTGTCGCATCTAACTCATGCTGACCACTTGCAGTGGCCAATTTACTTTGTTCAATATCTTTAATGTCAGTAATTCTAATTTGGAGTTGTTTTAATTGACCTTTAACAATAAGGGCAAGTCTATGCATATCACTTTCTGCTTCTAACACTATCAGGCTATCTGGCTTCGTATCTGGCGCCAATAAGCTGAACACAGGCAAAGTTCGACCTTGCCATTCACATTCCCTTAAAGGCGCTTCGCAGGCTTTGATACCAATAATTAGGGCAGTTGGTATAACCCAATCGAATTTGCTAGAGGTTGGAATGAAGGTAACGTACATACTACCTTGATTGAGCATTAACAGCTCACGAGCATTTAACTGCTGGGAAGGAATATTATTCACAATTGCTCCGTAGTGTCATTTACAAAATGAGTTAGATAAGATGCTAAATTCGGGGCTGTCGCTGAAATCGATCTAATAGTGGTGGCCTGCAGGGTTGCAACTGTATTACTATTGATTCCTGTTAAGCGAGTTGACAAGGGGCTTTGATGCCATAGCACACTACCCTGACTTAATATATGATCATTAAGCTCTAAAGTCTCTAAGCGGTTAACACTATCAAACTTTATCGCAATAAATTGTTCGGCTAAAACATTGCTAAAGCTCATTATGCGTTGCTTTAACGACATCGGTATTTGCGCAAGGCTCGCACTATCTCCAACTATTAGTCGCCCTGTAGAGTCACAAACCACCTCAATAGTTGGCGGCAAAATATAGCAATGCCCTGCCTGCATGTTTAACGATAAATCGACCACCTGACATCGCCATTCATTATGTTTGGTTAAAGTTTTTGGCAAGCTATGTAGGCATTGATTTAACACGCTTTGAGCATCAAAAGCCAATAACGAAACCACAGGCAACTTGCTTGGCAGGATATTCAAAAATTCTTGTGCTGCGGCAATATCGCCAATACTATTTACTATTAATAACACCGCCTTTTGCCATGGTTGGTGTCTTTGAGCTGAAGTATGGGCAGTTTGAATTACAGACGTTGGCAGCCCTAATAAGCTAACTAGTTTCCGTTTTAACTTACGTTGCCACTTTGCATATAAATTTATTTCATCTACTTTTGGAGCAGGCTCGAAGCCCACAAGAACATGAGGCTTACCAGACAGGTGTTTTTTTGGGCTTGGGCTTGTGTTTATGCTGGTGTTCGAATTTAAATTTGAATTTAAGTCAGACCAACTGTCTGATTTGATGTGCAAGTCAGGGTTTACCACTAGGGTATCTAAAGCTGAATATAAAGCTTCATCATAGTCGCTGTCTATTAGCCATAGTTCGGCAGGTGATTGAAAATGAATTTGTTCAAGGTGTTCAGGCGCAATACAATCTTGCACCGTAAGCCCCCATTGAGTCAAAGTATGCTCAAATGCTTGTCTTTGCTGAGCCTTAGCCGCAATCACCACTACTCTGATTTTAGCCAAGTTTATGACTGTATCAACCATCTTATCTGCCTGGTTTGTTGTCAATTAAGGCTTGGATCGAATGGATTAAATCCGCTTCTTGAAATGGCTTACCCATATAGTCATTTACCCCTATTTGTTGAGCTTTTTCACGGTGTTTTTCACCAGTACGAGAGGTGATCATAATTATGGGTAAAGTCATGATTTTTGGATTATGGCGCACATGATTTGCCACTTCAAAGCCATCCATGCGTGGCATTTCAATATCCAACAGCATCAAATCAGGACGTATGGTTTGTAGCATTTCAATCGCCTCTACCCCATCTCGCGCCACATGGGTATCATACCCTTGGCGTTGTAACAATCTTGAAGTCACCTTACGAACGGTTACCGAGTCATCGACAATGAGTATCTGCGGTTTTGACCATGTTTTCGCAACATGCTGTTGGGTTACTAGTGTTTGATTTTTAACATGCTTTTGACGGTTTTTAGATTTTAAGGCAGAAGTTTCACAAATGGTAGCCTCACGCATCAGTGCCAAGGTATCTAAAATCAACATAACTGACCCTTCAGCAGTAACCGTAGCTGCTGATAGTCCTGGAATAGAGGACAGTAAGTCTCCCAACGGCTTAACCACCACTTCCCTACGAGACCCTATGATTTCATCAATTTGAAGCGCTAAATGTTGACCAGATTGATTTTTTAATAATAAAACCGGCCAACTGCTTTTGCTAGCTAATAGGTTTGACTGTGGTATCTCACCGTTTAAAAGTTGCTCAAGATGCCTTAAACGATATTTTTCATCCGCTATTTTAAACAGCTTATCATTGCCCAGATTGGCTTGGCGCGACTTCATACTTTGGGGATAGTAAAAGTTTAGCAGCAGCTGAGCTGGAATGCGTTCCACCCGTTCAATTTGTAATAAAGGAATGGCAAAAACCTGATTGCCTGACCGAACCACTAACGCTTCTGCCACAGCAATGGTCAGCGGTAATCTTAATATAAACTCGCTGCCTTGACCTGACCTAGAGTTAACGTTAACACTTCCACCTAAGCGACGCACTTCGCTTAGCACCACATCCATGCCCACACCGCGGCCAGAGATTTGGGTCAAACTGCTAGCAGTCGATAACCCAGCATGGAAGATATACTGCATCACCTCCAAATCAGTGATTGAAGTGTCATTAACGTCTATTAGACCACGACCAATAGCTTTATTTCGAACCGACTCTACATCAATACCTTGGCCATCGTCCTTGATACGAATGACAATCTCACTACCTTCTCGCTCCATTTCAATTATGATATTACCTTCGCTAGGCTTGCCTAAATTGTGTCGCATTTCAGGTAGTTCTATACCATGATCAACAGAATTTCTAAGCATATGCTCTAACGGTGCCGTCAGTCTATCTAATACAGTTCTATCAATCTCATCATGCTCTGTTTTCACTTGAAGTGTGACTGACTTGCCCAACTGACTAGCTGTTTGGCGTACTGTACGCTGTAATCGTGGTAGGATACGCGAGAAAGATACCATTCTTGAGGTCATTAAACCTTCTTGTAGCTGGGTCTGGGATTGAGCCAACTGCAATAATAGGCTTTCTGTACCTTGTGTTTTGCTATATAAATTAGATTTAATCTCAAGTAAATCAGAAGCTGATTCAGATAAAGACTTAGACAATTGATTTAAAGCAGAATACTGGTCCATTTCTAGCGGATCAAAGCTATAATCTTGTTGTAAATGCTTGTCCTCAATCTGAGAGCGTATCTGAGCTTCCAGTTCAATATCCATACGTCTTAATTGTTCGGCCAAGCGCTGGACTGTTCTTTCCATTTCATCTAAAGTTTGATCCATGCTACTCATGCCAAGCTCAATACGAGATCGGCTAATAGCAGACTCTCCTGATAGATCAATCATTTGTTCCATCAATTTAGCTGGGACACGAATCTGTTCTTGAGATGCAGATTGCTCTTCGCTAGGCAACTTTTGCCCTAACCAAGATGGCATGTCACTAATATCACGAAGCCCTAAGCGGGCTTCACGCCAGCTTTGATAACGATCAATGGCTTGTACGTACTCCCCCAAATCAGTCGTAACGTCTAATTTTGCTTTAGATTTGGGTAATATAGTGTCAGCACTATCAATCGTTTTTAATTTTTTAATCAAAGCTTGTGCTTTAGGGGGGTTCACCCCATGTTGTAAAAGATATACAGCTTGCTCTATCCATAGATGAGCATCATGCAATGGCTTGACGAGTAAGCTTGTAAACTCTAAATTTTCGCCCTTTTTTTCGATCTTTAGATAAGCTTTTTGTAGTGCCTCTATCACTTCTGCCGCAGCATAAGCTTGTACCATGTTGGCGCCACCGTAAAGCAAATTTAACTCATGTTGCAGCTGCTTGGCTAAAAGGTACAAAGAATTGATAGCGGTTTCGTTTTCAGATTGTAAGATACTACTAATTTGATCGGCATCGTCTATATCGCTATCGCCACGACTGATAGCTGTCTTTAACGCTACAACCTGAGCCTTAAACTGTTCGTAATTTGACTTGATAGTGGGCAATAGCTCTGTGGCTTCTTCTAAAAACACACTCATAATATCTGGATCTGGCACTTGGCCATCCCACGACTCTGATCTTATTAACTCAAAATCAAGCTCAATACTACTGACATTTGCACTGGCGTTAACTTCGGATTCTAGCTTAACCTCGGTTTCTACAATACTGTTTTGTTCAATACTGTTTTGTTCAATACTGTTTTGTTCAATACTGTTTTGTTCAATGCTGTTTTGATCAATGCTGTTTTCTTCAACATTGCTTTCTTTTTTATCGGCTTCCTCTTTAGTAAAGTCAACAGACTCTGGAATGGCTTTGGTAGTTACACTCAAACCTCCTTCTGAGCCAACAACCTTAGAATGAGAAGCACCTGGCTCCTCTTTTGCACTCTCAAAGCTATCGTTAGCTTTAAAATCTTCAAGATGCGTCTTAGTAGTAGCGATGTTTTCAGGTAATGATTTAGTGTCTGCTAAAGATCGAAGCTGTTGCAACATTTGCGGAGCTCGAAAGGCTTCTTTATGAGCTGCTAAATGTTCTATTTGATCAGATAAAACATCTTGAACCGACTGCATTAACTCGACCCAAGCTTGCGTTGGGATGATCTGCTTGCTTGCAAAATAATCGTAAATCGTTTCTGCTTCATGGCAAAGCTCTGCAATACCCTCAACGCCCGCCATGCGCGCCCCACCTTTTAGAGTATGCAAATGACGCTGCAATTCTTTTATAGGCTCTACATTATCAGGGTCTTGTTGCCATAGCGTAAGCTGCTGATGGCTTTCTTCAGCGAGCTCTTGTGCCTCTTCAATGAAGATGGCCAATAGCGCTTTATCTGCTTCGGCTTCAGACTCTGTTTCAATATCTGTTAATGAGTTTGAGGATAGATTTGTTTGAGGTTGAGTCTGAGGTTGTAAAGTATCATCATGAACATCAACACTTACACTGTCATTAATGTTAACGTCATTGTCCTCAAAGTGCTCATTAATTTCAGGTATTGCTTCAATAGCATATAGATTTTGTACTGCCTGCTGATTCAACTGCAAGGTCATCTTGCCGGCAAGAGAATCAAATAAACCTGTAAGCTGCTCATGTCCTGCAATTAGAGTATCTATGACATGGGCATCTTGAACCAATTGCGCAGACTTGCCAATCGTTTGATAGGCGTGATTTAAAGCAGTTAATAGTTGAATAAACGGCGTTGAGTTGGCAACTTTAGGGATCAAAAGTTGGCTTTGTGCTTGTAGCTTAGCGGCGTAGTCAATCACCTGCTTCTGTTGTTGAGTTGAGAATTCGTCTGCAGAATCCTGTGCGAAGGCAAAAATATTTGATAGATCCCATTCAGCATCAAGCAAATCATCAATGCCTTCTATTAGCTCAGCAACCGTATATTTAATATCGCTGTCTGTATAGTCGCTACTGTCTTCAATATGCTGGACTAGATTGTTACGCTCTGTAGCCTGCTCAATAAATTCAGACTTTTCGTCAATGACATTGTCTAACCAAAGTTCGAGTTGCGCAATCTCATCCTGACATTGATGCGATAGTTTGACTCCTTCAATGCCTTGTAGATAGTACTTAATAAGCTTTATAGACTGATTGATTATTTGTAAATGTTGGGCGCTAATCGTTTCGCCTTTTTGCTGCAATCTTTGTAATCCATTTTCAATTTTGGCACTTAAATGGCTTAACTGGTCAAACGATTGGCTACTAGCAGCCCCTCTAAGTGTATGAAAAGCTCTTACCAATTCATCATCGACCAATTGCTTTTGTCTATTTAATAAAATTTGACACATTGACTCTATGGATTCAATCAGCTCTTTTGCCTCTGATATAAAGAGCTGTCTTAATTCCTCATCTTGTTGCTCAAAAGTTTCTAATGGCACTGAGGTCACAGTTGCCGCAATCTCTGACTTAACTGGTATTTGTTTGGTTGCAGAAACTTCTAAAGTTTGCGAAGGGTAAGATAAAACCTGATCAGACGGAAGTTCTTTGTCATTTGATAAGGTTAATGAGTTATCAACGCTATCAAGGTTGTCGAGGTTGTCAGGGCTAAAGTCTATGTTATAACTTTTAACCGCAGCATATTGATCAAAATCTCGTTCAGTCAACTCATTATAATCAAATTCAGGATGCTTTTTATTGGCATAAAGCGTGGCCGCTGCCATCCATACTTTCATGGATTCAGGATAGTCAGTTTGTTGCCGGTAGCATTCGATAATATCTGGATAAGCTGAGATAACATCAGACAATAACTGATGTATTCCAGAGGTCGCAACAAGCGTCTGGTCAAGAACACGATTGAGCATATTTTCAATTGCCCACGCCAACTCAGCGCTCCTGTGCGCCCCTACCATACGACCTGAGCCTTTTAAAGTATGAAAACCGCGTCTAATAATAGCAAGAGGTGACTCGTCATGGGCTAATGACTCTAGTTGAGCAAACTGCGTTGAAATGTCATCTATAACTTCCTCAGCTTCTTCAACAAAGATTTCTTTTATTTCAGCATCAAACTCTTTTTCATCATTAGGTAGTTCAAGCTTTTCTATGGTAGCAATTAATAACGACTGAGATAAAAAGCTATCATCGGCAGTGTTATTAGTAATAAGTGAAGTTGGTGATACCTTTTCAGCCGGCTTTTGATCTAGTTGTATATCATTTTTAATGACATCAGTATTCGGCTCAGAGGTTTTTTTAACATTCGCATCAGAGGTTGTCTCATTATTAGCTTTAGTACTAGCCTCAGTAGTAGCCTTAGCAGTTGTCTCAACTTTAGCTTCATCGTTAAGTTGTAAATGAAATCGATGACTTAAGCTGATAACCACTTTATCTTTATCTTGTGGCTGAGACGTATTTTCGTCTGGCCGCTCAGATGGCTTTAACTTTGACTGATTGCTCATTACACATCCTTCAGGGAAGCACTGCCCTGCTCTAGCTTGAAGTCAGATACTGACTTTTGTAATGAAGCAGCCATTTCATTTAATTGTCCTACTGAATGAGCGGTAGTTCTAGTGCCTGTAGTGGTCTTCGATGTGATCTGTTGAATGACTTCCATGTTCTGTGAGATGTCACTCGCTGACAAAGCCTGTAGTTGAGCTTCATTGGAAATCTGCTGAATAAGGTCGGCTAAACTATTAGAAACGGTTTGTACTTCTTTTAATGCTTCACCAGCATCTGTTGCCAGTTTAGCCCCTTGTACGACCTCTGTAGTGGTAGATTCCATAGACATCACTGCCTCATTGGTATCAGCCTGAATAGTTTTTACTAGAGTTTCAATCTGTTTGGTGGCATTGGCTGAACGTTCAGCAAGACGCTGTACTTCGTCAGCTACCACCGCAAAGCCGCGTCCTGCTTCGCCTGCCATCGAAGCCTGAATGGCTGCATTTAAAGCCAACACGTTAGTCTGATCAGCAATGTCATTAATTAAACCAACGATATCGCCAATCTCTTGTGAAGACTCGCCTAAACGCTTGATACGCTTTGAAGTTTCTTGAATTTGTTCGCGAATGGTATTCATGCCATCAATAGAAAGCTGTACTACCTGAGCCCCATTGTGGGCAATCACTACCGAACGATCAGCAACTGAGGCCGACTGGTTGGCTGTTGCAGATACCTGCTTAATAGATTTTACCATATCAGTAATGGCTGAAGAAACGCCGGCAATTTTTTGGGCTTGTTGCTCCGAAGCTTCTGCAAGTTCTGTCGCTATCAGCTGAGTGCTCTGTGAAGAGTGCGCCACATTTGTAGCAGTGTTATTAATTGCTTGCACCAGTTGACGCAGTTGATCGATAGCGAAGTTTACTGAATCGGCAATGGCACCTGTGATGTCCTCGGTTACAGTGGCATTGACCGTTAAATCACCATCTGCCACATACTCTAATTCATCAAGTAGGCGCAAAATAGCTGCTTGGTTTTTTTCGTTTTCTTCTTGAGCACTACGTGCACGTTGGAACTGTGCATCCATCTCGTCACGTTGACGTAGCGTTTCTTTTTCGATAAGGAGTCGCTGTGTTTGGTTATTGGCATGATATAAGCGATAAATTGCGTATAAGCTGCCAAGTAAACTTAATAAAAATAGTATCGCTGGGATAATGACATTACTACGGGACAATATATGTCGGTCAATAGGCTGTAATTGACTTTGAGCTTGAGAGACGAAAGCTGATACTTGTTCAACTTTTTGCTGTATATCTGGATCTAGCAAGATACTATTATTTTTATTATTATTGCTATCATTATTTTGCGTCTCAGCTCTAAAGTTATAATTGATGACAGACTCTACCGCAGGCTTGGTTTGTTGCCAATGCTGATCAAGATTGGTATAAACAAGAGAATCGTCAAAGTTATAGCTTTGAGCTTCGTTGAATGCTGTTTGATAGTCAATAACATCAGCACTTAGTAATTGCTGTGTTGCGTCTCTCTTTTTTTCATCGGTAGTAAAGACAACTTCATTCACATGACGGGCTAAATAGCTTGAGGCCATTTCTAACTGATTCACAGCAGATACATAGTTTGAGACTTTATGGGAGTTGACAACCAAAGCAATCAAGCTGATTAATGCTATAAGCCCTAAGGCCAGTAACCAATAAATCCACTTTTTTTGATTTATCTCTGGGTTAGAATTTCCTTTTTTACTTTGCGAAAGGGAAGTGCTGTCGGCAGGCTTTTGAGCTGCATCTTTCATTCTGGCTGTCCTTAAAGTGAGTCTGATTCATGCATCATCCAGCGCATGACCTAGCTAATGATATCGCTTAAAAAGTTTAGGTTATTACAATAATCTAGTCATATTGGGTTTAGTGAAGCAAAGTGCTGATGGATTGAGGTATATTCATCTTGGTCATCATTGAGCCACTTGTAAAAATCTAGGATCTTGTATTAACAAGCTTGGCATAAAGATTGGCCAAGACTGCTCACTATCTTCAAAACGACCATGGTTGTACGGTAAAAAAGGAGAATTGGTCACTAAGCTCTTTGCCACGTACTGGTGTGCAAAAAAGTTTTTAATATGCCATACCTCATCCACCATTAAGCCCACTTGTAGGTTATGGTGCTTAATAACCATAAGCTTGCTCTGCTGGGTCTTGTTATTTAAATTCACAAACTTTGCAAGATCAGCTATGGGTAGAAGTTGGCCCCGTATATTGGCAATACCTAATAACCATGGCTTAGACAACGGCACAGGGGTTAATGCTTCTGGGACTGAGATTACCTCAGCCACTTCACCTATGGGCGCCACAAATTTCTCACCTGCCACCTCAAAAGCAATACCTTGCCACTGTTCAGCAGGCTTGGGCTGAATTTCACTTTTTCGTGACTCAGCCAAACGCTCTAAACGCAGTAATTCAATAAATCCCTTTAACGCCACGTTGGCTATCCTATTATTGGTTAATGGCAGATTGAATTGTACTGAGCAACTCTTGCTCATTAACCGGTTTGGTAAGGTATGCTTGAGCGCCTTGTCTTTTGCCCCAAACTCGGTCTGTTTCTTGATTTTTGGTACTGATCATTACCACAGGAATGTGGCTAGTAGTCTCATGACGTGTTATTTTTCGGGTGGCCTGAAACCCATTCATTTCGGGCATCACGATATCCATCAAGATGACGTCTGGCAAATGAGTGGCTGCCATATCAAACCCTTGTTGTCCATTAATAGCTTCGATTACCTCAAAGTTATTCTTGCTTAACAAGTCGCGAAATCGGGCCATTTCGGAGTGTGAATCTTCAACTATTAATATCTTATACATATACTGCCTCTTATTTCCCTGGCAACATCAACAGATGCTTTTTCTTATTATGATTAGCTAGATTGCTATCTATTGAAATGCTATTTATTAAATTGCTATACATCAATTCGCTTGGTAAAAATAAATATCTACAATAAATAGTGTCATTTAATTTATTAGCAATTAGAAATCAAGCTTTTTTATAATGCTGGCGAATAGCGTCATATAACTCATCTTTACTAAAAGGCTTGGTCAAATATTCATCAGCACCAACAATACGACCACGTGCCTTATCAAATAGTCCATCCTTAGACGATAGCATAATGACAGGGGTATCTGCGAAGTCTTTGTTGTTCTTAACAATAGCACAAGTTTGATAACCATCTAAACGTGGCATCATTACATCAATGAAAATCAGTTCAGGTTTGTGATCGGCAATCTTTGCTAAGGCTTCAAAACCATCTACAGCAGTCACTACTTCACAGCCCACTCGTTGTAATAGCATTTCTGCTGTTCGGCGGATGGTTTTTGAGTCATCAATCACCATCACCTTTAATCCATCAAAACTAATATCCATTTTTGTTACCCTTTATTATATACGTCATATGCTTTTTTATTTGAATTGCTCAAGTGCTTTGATAGCAATATAAAATCCTTTTAAAAATTGAGTTTGTCATCGGGTAAATTATTGGCTTAGCCAATTAGCTTGTCCCTAGCAAGTGCTGTTGCACATTACTCATTACTCATTGCACATTACTCATTACTCATTGCACATTAGTCAAACAGAACTATCAAAACACCTAAAGAGTCTTAACAGACACACTGTTACAGCCTCAGAAGATTAATGATAAAATGAATATGGCTAATATTGAGTTTTAGGTACAGTTTGTCCATTTTAATTATAAATATTATTAATGCCATTTTTAGCATAATTTTAAGGGGTTTACTACTCTTAACCTTACTTATCCCAAACTGATTTATTTTTAAGGTTTATTACTCTAAGTATACTTATTCATTTAACTATTTTTTAGGTTAAATCATCTTAACCTAACCTTAAATTAGTAACAATAGCGAATTAAAGTAACAAACTGTGTATTGTTAAGATAGGCAGTGTTTATTCTTTATAGTTATAATAGTAACAATATTGGGTTTAGGTGCTATATGCTTTAAGCATCTTAAAAAAATAAAATCTTATTTGTGATTTGATAAAACCCTATACAACTAAATATATTAAATATTCTAAGGATTATTATGAGTAAGCAAATATTAATTATTGAAGATGATCCAGATTTAGCAGAACTAATTAGCGATTATTTAACGATGAATTATTATGAAGTTCATCATGCCTCAACGGGCCAAGAAGGTCTAGATATCTTAGACGCTAAAGAGCGCGCCATTGATTTAATAATTTTAGACTTAATGCTACCTGATATGGACGGTATGCAAGTTTGTCAGAAAATTCGTGGTGGTAAAAACAGTCAGACCAATAAAGTGCCTATCGTAATGTTAACGGCCAAGGGTGATACTACTGACCGCGTTCTAGGCTTAGAGATGGGCGCTGATGACTATATCGCTAAACCTTTTGAACCTCGTGAATTATTAGCACGAATTCGTGCAGTGTTGCGTCGTCATGAGCAACCTAATCAAGCAGATAGTCAGTCTGATAGTTTAACTTTTGGTCGTCTTAGCGTATTCCCAGACAGTCATGAAGTGACAATCGATGATAAGCCTGTTCGTTTGACCACTCATCAATTTCAGCTACTGCATTATTTTGCCACTCATTCAGGTAAAGTTCTAAACCGTGAGCAGCTGTGGCAAGCCATGCCAAATGATGATAGCTCAGACAATATTGATCGTGCTATTGATGTACATATTTCACGTTTAAGAGCATTAATTGAAGATAATCCACGTCAACCAAAACGGATTATTACGGTACGCGGTGTGGGCTACCAGTTTGCCACAGATCAAGTATAATACTACCACCTTGCTGCTTTAGGCTTTAACTTCTTATTGCTTTAACTGCTTAGCGATTCAATTTAATTAATAGATTGAATCGCTATCTTACTTTTAGCAGGTTCAATTTATATTAGACACTTTTATGTCCCCTACTTCTCGATTTGGTTTTAACTCCGTCTTTAGTAAGTTATTTATCAGCGTGGTTCTAACGCTGGTATTGTTTGCTGCGGGCATGGTTACCCTGATGAATTTGGTACACAATAACTCAGCAGATGCACGTTGGGAGGTGCTTGCCAAGCAAATAGTCAGCCAAATCGATCCTTTTGTGGATGAGCTTGATAATGCCACTACCATGAACGAGTTGTTGCAGGCTCGGTTTATGTTGGCAGTCATCAAAAGAAGCTTTGATGTCTTTGATGAGTCTTTACAAGCTAAGATGGGACTCTATGATCGCAACGGCAACCTACTGATTCAAACCGATGACAGTGATTTACCAAAAAAATTACCCAATGACCCTTCTTTTATCTCACGTTTACTTCCAGCTTTCTTTTCATCAGATCTTGTCAATGCAAAGGCTATAAGTGATCGTGGCTATACCTTACTATATGAGCCAAGAAATCCCCCAAAACGTTCAGAGCTTTGGGCGGTATTGAATATTTTTACCGGTACCATAACGCTTATTGCTGTTATGTCAATTGTTCTATGGTGGATTGCCCATTCAATGACTTGGCGCATTAATCAAATGAGCAAACGGATGGCGCAGCTAGGAGAAGGTAACTTTAGCGTCCGTGTACCCGCACAAGGTACAGATGAGATTGCCAGTTTGGCCAGAGGCTTTAACCAAGCGGCACAAAAAATTGAACAGCTTATTGATGCCAATAACCTACTATTAGCACATGCATCTCATGAGCTTCGTACCCCTATCACTCGTATTCGATTACAGATTGAAATGATGGATATGTTGGCAAACGAGATGTCAGCAGAGACTCAGGCTAAGTTTCGTAAAAGAGCGCAAGCGGTTAATCGGGACTTAACGGGGCTTAATGACTTGGTCGAAAGCATTTTGTTGGTTAGCCGTTTAGATGCCGGTCATGCTTCACAAACCAACGAGCGTTTTGATTTTTATGACTTGGTCAGCCAAGAGTGCCAACATTATCCAGAAGCCACTTTATATGGCAAACATCTGGTCATTGAAGGTCAGCCAAAACTGTTGATTCATTTGATTCGCAACCTGTTGAATAACGCCCTTATACATGGTGAGCCTCCTATTGAAGTTCATCTTTACGGGGTGGTAGAGCAAGAAGAAGCGTTATATCCACCTAAGCAGTTATTGGACCTTATCGAGGAGGCCAAAGCAAAAAAGGTGACTTTTGAATCTCAATCATTATTCTTAGATGACGACTATATTGAAACCGAAGATGGCAACCTAACGGATTCTGCTGTCACTTCAGAAAACATCCCCGATAATTCAGAAGCATTAGAGACAGAAACCGCTACGTCGCCTTTATCAGCTAGCCTAAAGGACACCTCCAAAAAGCAAGATAAAGCCAATAATAAAGCCAGTGACAATGGGTTTACCAAACGTCTGCGTCGACCAAAAGTAGAACCCGTTATTAAACCAAATTTTGCCGTATTGTCAGTGATTGACCAAGGCAAAGGCATTCCTTTGGACAAGCGTGAAGAGATTTTTAGTCCCTTTGTTCGTTTGCAGCAACAAAGAAAAGGTTCAGGTTTAGGTTTATCATTAGTGGCACAAATTGTTGAGGCGCACCATGGTCGCATTCGTACCGATACCTATAATGGTCGTACCCGCTTTATAGTATTACTGCCTGTGAATGAAAATGTGATTGTTGAACAACCTGGCATTTCAGAAGTGTAGCATTTTATAAACGTAAAGTTATATCCATTAACAAAGGTAATAAATCCAAGATGTTTTTTTGATTTCAACTAGTTATAAATCTATGGTTAGTCAAAAAACAGCTGCTTTGCCACTCTAAAAGTATTGCAATGGGCTTCTACTACCTGTTCAATATCTTCAGAATAGCCACCTCCCATGACGATAGCAATAGGTATCTTATTGTCCCTAGCCTGAGTGAGTACAAACTCATCTCGCTGCCTACAACCTTCTACAGTTAAGGATAGCTTGCCAAGCTTATCGGTTGCCAAGACATCCACTGCAGACTGATAGAAGATTAAATCTGGCTTATGCTCAGCAATCAACTTTGGCAGGGTTTGCTTAAGCAATGTCAAGTATATGTCATCACCAGTATCATTAGGCACAGCAATGTCTAAATCTGACGGCGGCTTGCGAAAGGGGTAATTTTTCTCCCCATGCATACTAAATACAAATACTCTTGGCTCATTGGCCATAATGCTAGCATTACCATTGCCTTGGTGCACATCTAAATCAACTATAAGTATCCGTTTTGCCTCGCCACGCAATAGTAATAGATTACTGGCGATGCACACATCATTAAACACACAAAACCCCTCTCCATGATCCGCAAAGGAGTGATGGGTGCCACCTGCAACATTTAAAGATACCCCATATTGCTTAGCATACAAAGCACATTCATAAGTGGCATGAGCAATATAACGACCCCGCTCCACCAACTTCAGTGTCATTTCAAAACCGATTGCACGGGCTTCTTTACGTGATAGCGTCTGATTTTTTAATTTCTCCCAGTACGCCTGAGTGTGCGTGGTTAAGATCTCTTCTTCGCTTAGCTTTCGCGGGGTAAAAAAATTGCATTCACCTAAAGTACCTTCTTCAACCAGACGCTCAGGTATCAGCCGATACTTTTGCATAGGAAAGCGATGTTTCTCTGGAACTTGATAAAGAAATATGGGAGAAAAGGCAACTTTTAGCATGTTATTTATCACTTATCACTTATACGTATCTTTTACTTGTATGCGAAAAACATTGACTTGATTATAGCCTTGCGCTACTGGATCATCCGAGTCGGCAAATAGAAGGTCTTATCCATCTGAGCCTTATTTAATTCATCTAACAAGGTATCTAATTCAAAGTCCTTAGGGTCACTGGCAATTAAATCACTAAACAAAGGCGCAAAAGATGCGGTCATCGCCATCACCCCTTTTAATAAGTAACTGATAACAGTTGGTGGTACTACGCCATTATTGGTGTTTATGATCGGCTCAAAGTCTAAGGAGTTTTTAAAACGTATTTCACCGTCACGAATGTCAATCTCAACACAGCCTAGCATCATGTCGTAGTTCAATTGAGTGGCCAATACCATACCTGCCTGCATATGCGACTCAGGTAAATGAATGGGTAGAATGCCATAAAAAGCTACCAATTGAGTATGCTCATGAATACGAATCACGCAGCCCCATTCAATTTCGCCTTCATCTTGCGAAGACTCAGTTTGGGTAGACTCAGTTTTGGTGGATTGGGGATTCAGGTCAGAGTTAGGAGAGAAATATTGAATGTCATTATCCGCAGCCTCATCATTGCCACTGTCTTGATAATAACGCATTGCCATAGAGATATGATGGACGTTTCTTTGACGCACACTGCCATCATACTTCTGTGTTTGATTACCTGAGGGCACATCAGCGGGGTCTTGCTCTAACCCATCAGAATCGCTCTCTAAGGTAGGCTCGTGATAATGATAGTTTAGCTCATTGGCCTCTAAATAATCCAAAATACTATCTGTTATAGGGTTATCAGAGTCCGGATATGTGGCAGAGAGTAGCGCCATGTTGTCTGACTGATCAAGACTAGATAAGCTAATGAATTTTGCTGAAGTCTCTTTCGACGGCGCTTCAGAATTATCATTTTCTTTTTTATGTCTGCTAGAATAGTAATCTTCAACTTTTGACTTCTCAACTTTTGGCTTGATAGCATCTTTAGTGTCTAACTGATGTGATTTACCCGGCTGGCCCTTAGACTGTGCATCAAAGCTTTGTTGGTTTTTGGCGGCAAACAAGCGCTGTTCATCTTTATGCGGTTCAACTTTATGCGGTTCAAGAGTATTTGCACCATTCGTTACTACAAACTGATTCTCATCGCCATCTTCACTACGAGCTACTTTTGTCATAGCTGGCTTAGTATTTGTCTCCTTTTGAGCAGATCGCTTAATATCCTCAGACATGCTATTGACTCGGCCTTTTATCAGCTTTATTTCAGCCGTTAATAAATACTTTAATTGTTGCCAAAAAGATGGTTTTTTTTGTGAGCTCATAATAGGGGCAATACGTTAGTTGTGGGTCGAGGTTTGATATACTATGTTATATTGAAATATTAATTATATATGACGGCTGACAGCACTTATTGCAATAGTGTTATGTTAACGCTAACCGGTAATAAATAGCTCTTAATAAAAATCAGATTCATATTAACCTTTTTAAATTAGGTCATCATGCACTCTAATATACATTCTGACTTACCGTCTTCTCACTCTACTCCTGCTGTGTTGTCACTGCAAGACATTACCATTCAACGTGGCGATTTTCCATTATGTGAAAGGGTCACTTTAACTTTATATGTTGGCGAGATATGTCATCTTATTGGCGCTAATGGTACTGGTAAGACCACATTATTAATGCAATTGGCTGGATTATTACCTTTACTCGAAGGCAAGGTCATCTATCAAGGGCAACCTACCATACCGGTCGCCCCTTTGTATGTGTCACATCAATTGGGCATTCATCCTAATTTGACCGTAAAACAGAATCTAACTTTTTTATTAAATCTATATGGTATTAAACCCACTGCTGTACAAATTGAGACAGCTTTGGACTGGGTGGATTTATCAGGCTTTGAAAATATGGGTAGCAACCAATTATCAGCTGGTCAGACACGACGAGTTACCTTGGCTAGGCTTTATCTAATGAGCGTAGAGCAAACACCATTATGGCTTTTAGATGAACCTTTTACAGCACTCGACGTCAGTATGGTGGCTAGACTTCAGCAACGTTTACAGGACTTTGTTCATAGTGGCGGCTCAGTATTGATGACCAGTCACCAACCGGTACAAGTGGCCAATAAGTCGTTGAATTTATCGGATTATTTACCTCGTTATACTATAGACGATGACTTAAATGATAGCGATGACGACTTAAATGATAGCAGGGCTCAAGACAATCTTATACATGGTTCTCAATTTGATAATTTTCACAATTCCGACACTGCTGATAATCAAGGAGGCTGCTAATGTCTGCCTCTAATGCTTCGCAACCTACACCAATTTCCAGCGCACCTATTGATGTACCTAATAATGTACCTACTGGTATAGCAACACACGAACTGTGGCGCCGCGAGTGGCAAGTAAAGCAGCAAGGGGCGGTTCAATGGCTCTATCCGTTAGTGCTTTTTTTGGTGATCATTACTCTATTCCCCTTAGCTGTAGGAAGCGAACCGCAGCTTTTACATCGCTTGGGTGTACCAGCAGTATGGATCGCCGCCTTACTCTCTTTAGTAATGGGAGTCGATGGGCTGTTCAAGCCCGCCATGGACAATGGCACTTTGGCGCAGCTCGTGGTTTCAAGAACCTCTTTACCACTATGGGTTCTAATTCGCCTAACTATCCATTGGATATTTAGCAGTGGCTTAGTGGCCTTACTAAGTTTATTGGCAGTGCCTTTATTCAGGCTATCTTGGGGAGAGGCCGGTGCGCTTCTTGCCTCAATTTTGGTAGGCAGTCCTATGCTATTAATGCTGTCTGCTAATGCCAGTAGTCTAACTTTATCTTTAAAAAATGGTGCGGTATTGGTGCCATTAATTGCGCTACCGATGCAGTTACCCGTACTAATATTTGCCACAGGCGCTGTAGACTTGTATGCTACTGGCCTTAATGGATTACCAATACTGGCACTACTAGCTGCCGGTAGTATTATCTCAGTCCTTATTATGCCTTGGGCCATCGCAATGACCTTAAAAATGGCATGGCTTAACTAGAGTCAATATTTGTTATAATAGAAGTGCGTTTATCCTATTATTGGTTATCGAATATTGGTTATCGAATATTGTTTATCAAAAACTGGTTTTCAAATATCGTTTTTTTAAATAATGGTTTTTTAAATAATGTTTATCAAACACGCATTGCTCTTATTGCGGTAAATCGTTAAGCGGTAAATCGTTAAGCGGCTGATAGGGTTCAATGTTCATAAGTTTTATAATAGTTAACTAACATGTAGTATGCTCCCATCGTGGCTTACAAGGTCGTTTTATTATGCCAAATGCTAATTTATCACCTCAATCCTCTGGCTTTTTTTCTCGCCTATGGCAAGGATTTTTGGCCACTGTTGGGACGCGGGAATTCTTTAGAATTTTCTCTCCATGGGTCAAGTGGCTTGCTGGTATTGCGGCCATTATGCTTACTATTGGTAGTATCTGGGGTTTGGCATTTGCGCCACCTGATTATCTTCAAGGCAACAGTTATCGCATTATTTTTATTCATGTACCGACTGCCAGTATTGCCTTATCAATTTATTTTGCCCTAGCTGTATTGGGGATAATATTTTTGGTATGGCGTATAAAAACTGCTAATTTAGTGGCTCAAGCTATCGCCCCTATTGGTTTTATGCTGTCAATTTTAAGCCTGATAACTGGTTCTATTTGGGCCAAGCCGACTTGGGGAACATTTTGGGTATGGGATGCTCGACTAACTTCAATGCTGATTTTGGCTTTTCTATATGCTGGCGTTATGGCATTATTTGCAGCTTTTGAACATACGCCAAACCGAGGTAAAGCTGCCGCGATATTGTCTATTGTGGGTGCAGTGAACTTACCTATTATAAAATATTCAGTAAACTGGTGGAATACTCTGCATCAAGGCTCCACATTGACCATTACTGAAGCCCCGAAAATGTCTTTGGATATGCTAGTACCTTTATTATTAACGATTATTGGCACTTATTTTTTGGTAGGTGCGTTGGCCATATATCGTACCAACACCTTAATTCTACGCCGTGACCAAAACAAAGCTTGGGTTAAAGATTATATTCGTACTTCGAAATAGCACAACATCAAGCTAGGTCATTAGCCAATACAGGAGAGCCATTGTGCATCCCTATTTTTATAGCTTTCAAGAGTTCATAGCCATGGGTAAGCATGGGGCTTATGTGTGGAGTTCATGGGGCATTACTGTGCTTGCCGTAGTTGGCTTCATTTTATATAGCCTTAGTCAACGCCGTCGTCTAATTAAAGAGTTAAAAATCCAACATGCGCGACAACAACAGCGCAAGCAAAGTATTGATCACAAATAAGTCTATAAATTAATAAAGCAATAAATCAATACCAGCACTTAGCCATGCAACATGCTACATGCAAACTCAAGTGAGATGACTCAAAAGCTTATTAACCTTTTTATCCAGTCCTCATTATACTTTGAGGCGTAAAATCAAAGGCAATTGTATGAATGCTGTACGTCGTAAGAAATTGATTTGGGTCGCTGCTACTTTGGCAGGCGCAATCATTGCAGTAATTTTAGTTATCTATGCCATAGGTCAGCAAACAGATTACTACTTTGATCCGACTGCCATCGCATCGGGAGAAGCGCCGCAAAACAAACGTATTCGGGCTGGTGGTATGGTGGTTAAAGACAGTCTGCGCCGTGACCCCAATAATGATTTGAAAGTTCAATTTGCCATCACTGACTTTAAATCAACGGTACCGGTTAGCTATCAAGGCATCTTACCAGATTTATTTGCTGAAAATTCTGGTGTGGTAGCTACGGGTAAGATGCAGGGAAACGTATTTGTCGCCAGTGAAGTATTGGCAAAACATGATGAAAACTATATGCCGCCTGAAGTGGCTGCTTCCTTGAAAAAGGACCAAGCTGCACGAGGGGTCACCCCAGACTCAGAAAAGTTTAGCCCTGCTATTCCTATGAAAGATGGTGTTGAAGAAGGCAATCATACTACCAATACTTTAGTTGAATAACTACTTTAGTAAGCACAGTAAACGATAAGTTAGCTATATAAAAGACAGGCGCCTTAAATTATGGGGCCTGTTTGTTTTGATGAGTTTTGAATTTTATTGAAGCCTATTTTTATTGAAGCCTATAAAGTTGAATGAAACTAAAGCTTATATAATCAAAGCTAAGGCTTACGCAACCAACGTAACCATACTTCATGCCCGATAAAGAACATTACCGCTAGAAAAAATGGCAATAGATAATACAACACTCTAAATATCAATAAGACTGCCAACAGATAAGTCTTATCGACCATAGGTAATGATGCCATCATTGTCAGTTCAAAGACACCAAGACCACCTGGCACATGACTCAAAATGGCTAATATCATCGACTGTACAAAAGCTGAAAATACGGTAAAGTAGCCTATCCCTGCATCATGGGGTAACAGCAAATACAGCACAAATGCCACACTGGCTAAATCAATAATTGAGATAATAATTTGCTTAAGCAAAATAGTTGCTGGAGGTAGGTCAAAGCGCCAGCGGCGTATCTGAATATGTCGACCTTGTTTGCCAGACCATAGTAATGCTGCGACGACTATAGTAAATAGAGCTATGCCCATTGCGCGTATTAGCGACTCATTATGAAAGATGTTAGGAATATCAATCGAGAGTTCAGACAGCTGCAAGTCTAGCTGACCCATCATTGTCACGGTGGATTCAGGGTATAGCATCAGCGACAAAGAGACTAAGGTAGTTATGCCAAATGTAAAAGCCATAGATACCAGCCATACCACATTGGCAATATTCTCAGACTTAATATTATTGACACCATACATTCTAAAACGAACCCCAGATGCCGATAATATTGCCAGTCCAATGGTATGACCGATAGCATATGCAGTGAATGATGTGAACGCTACTTTCTTAAAAGGCAGTTTAATATGCATGTGATTCAAAGCAATGGTATCGTATAAAGTTAATACCAGGTAGCCGAAAGCCACTACTAACAAGGCTAAAAATATGTTGAGATTTGGAATATGCTCTATGGCCACCATAATATCTGATAGATTAATAGTATGGGTAATGGTATAGAGTGTTTTTATAGCGAGAAAGAAAATAAATAGCGCCAACAAAAATAGTGTGCCGCGTAGCAAAATAACTTTAGGATTCAGGAATTTTTTTAGGTTTATAGACATACTGCCACTTTATAAAGACACTGAAGATTCCATATCATATAGGCATAATGTTTATAATAACAGTCTAAACACTTAGTTTCTGTATTTATAATACATTCATTGCTTTAATACATCACTGATTACAATTACTACTTTATATAACCTCGTTACTTTTTAAAATGTCTGCCATATTTAATTATAACTAAGTAATCGAACAGAAATATATTATAATACCAACTTTCCATAACATTCATA
>NZ_JAGLBC010000028.1 GCF_018260395.1 Psychrobacter sp. | reverse complement strand
ACCTTTGATTCAACATCAGGGTTAAAGCTTAGACAAAAAAAAGCAGCCCGTAGACTGCTAATTTAAAAGTGTATATTAATGAAATACTATTGTACGCAACTGAAATCAAAATCTTCGTTAACTAAAATAGTTCGAACGATTTTGCCTTCTTCATCCTTATCATAATCAATAAAAATAGGGCGCCCTAATTTAGGGTCACATTTAGAAATTAATGCTAATGGCGTCATATAACGAATGGTAACGACTTTAGCATCGCTTGGTATATTTCCTTTGTACCAAGTGTCATTTAGACTGTTTTTAGACTCATCTTCGAACTCATCACCATAGGCATACACCTCATTACTTTGTGCTAAAAAGCACTTTTCTTGTTTACTTAGTGTAGATAAAGGTTTAGGTGATCTGTCATATAAATTAACCCAAGTATCAGAAAAACCATACTTTTTAGTTTGACGGTTAAGATTGTTTAAATCACAACTGCCTGCTTTAAAGGCTGTGCTCAGCTCTTTAATTTCTTTTGCAGAAAAGAAGAAAGTTTGCTTTTGTGGCATAGAATCTATGGTATCTAGCTTATTAAACCCAGGTGTATTGTCTATTTTCTTATCAATGTTTTGATTGTTGCCTTGATTGGTGATTTGATCACTGCCTTTGCTTTGGCTGGCATTTTGACTGGTTTTAGTACTAAAGATAGTGCCTTTGTCTGAGGACTCTAACCCCTGTTGAGTAGCACAACCAGTTATAGATAAAAGTAGGGCAGTTACACATAAGCAGGATATATTCGATACTGTTCTCATTAAACACTCTCAATCTATTATTTTGATGTACAGGAAGCTAATTTATTAACAGCACTATAGTTTAAAAATAAACATAATCATAAAATAACTTGAGCTTTCCAGTCACTAATATCAATGTCAGTACAATTATTGCCTTCACCATTGATTCTATCCACCACCAAAAAAGCACTGCTATCCATTAAATTGTGACTGTTTAAAGCAAGTAATGGATGATGCCACACTCCAGCATTATATTGAACCCCTTGATCGGATTTGGCATAAAAAACTGATAAATCCTTATAAGACTTAGGAGGCTCACCTGCTGGGGCTACCACTACAATATAGTCTTCACCTTGCATTGAAAAGAATGCTTGCGTACCCAAAGGATGATATTCCATAACCGTCAAGTTAATAGGAAAAGCTCTTGGCTTTGCCACAAAGATACTCATACCGATGTCACCACCATCTATTTCAGCTTTACAAATCGCATGATGACGGGTGGCAAAGCCATTATTAATATCATAACAATTCTGCGCGGTTATCTGATCATCATCATAAGGTTCAATAACTGTACCAAAGGCTTTAAATGCCGCTTTAGTCAATGGTTTTGCAACGAGGGTAGTGGCCATAATGTTACCTTTAGATCTATTTTAATATTAAACCTAATAAAATAATAAATATTGGATTAGTTAGAAAACTTACCGTATAGACGAACTCGGCTGATGCCGCCATCTGGGAATATATTAACTTTAATATGGGTAATGGGCTTGTTAAGTTTTAAATCATCAAATAGATGAATAGTATGGGCTTCTGTCTTTTGAGGCTCTAATAATGTTTCCCAAAACATACTTTGGGTAATCAGCGTTGATTCAGTCATTGTAGGGGCATAGACCGCCTGAACCGATACCTTATCAGGATAGTTCCCTTTAAAGTGGCTAGTATCAATTTCGATAGATTCGGGTATTCCAGCTCTGCCTAACGCAATAATGCACCAATCGTTACCAGGCTCACGTCGACGTCTGGTTTCCCAACCTTCTTCCATATTTGGCGCTTTATTCGGTAATAATAAATTTTCAACCGCACCAAAGTGAGCATCATTACAAGCAATGGCTCGCCCTCCATTACGAGCAGCTACCATATCTAAAGTCTTGCCATCAATTTCACTGTTCTCAATCTGAATAAAGCCATAGACTCTAAGTCTGGCAATACCGCCGTCAGGATAAATATTCAAACGTAAATGAGTGATAGTATCTGTAGCATTGGATTTATGAGGGGTTACAAACTCATGAGAATGTCCTTTTAATGGAGTCATTCCAATGAATGGACGCCAAGGTTTTTTATCCCATTGCTCTTGGGTTATCGCCTCAAGTATTTCTTCACTTTCTGCCATAAGCTCTGGAGCATATAAAGCATCTATACTGGCAGAAGGAGGGTAATTGCCTGTGAAGTGACTGGTATCAATATCCATTCCTGCAATGCGCGTCGGTTGTGCTAGCTGAATAATACAATAATCATGGCCTAGTCCACGTTTTCGGCGGGTTTCCCAGCCGTCCATCCACTTACCATTATTGTCAAATTTGCCAACAATAAAAACAGGTGGCTCGTGTTTTAACAACCGGTCTTTTGGGGCAAAAAAATCGTCTGTAGCAAATAAAACTTTTGCCACTAAGCGTTGATCAGCAACATTGGTTCTTTTTACAAAGTCAGGAAGCGTTTTTGGTAAGTTATCAGGAAGAATAATCTTGCCAGGTTCAATGGTATTGTTTGACATATCACTCACTAATTAGACATTTAAATTTGGGTTAAAAAAGATAAATTTTAGATTCTACATCCAGTCTGAAATATTATGCTCAGTGACCGGATGATTTTGATACCAATGTTTGGCTATATCATCACGGCGACATACCCAAACGTCTGGTTTTTCACTGATATATTTAAGAAACTTTTTAAGGGCAACTATTCTTCCAGCTCGGCCAATTATACGGCAATGAAGGCCTATGGATAGCATCTTAGGTACTTGAGAGCCTTCATTAATCTGACCTTCAGCGTATAGTGTGTCAAAGCTGTCTTTTAAATACTCGAAAAAAGGCTCAGCATTGGTAAATCCAGGGCTTGAGGCAAACCGCATGTCATTGGTTTCAAGCGAATAGGGTATAACCAGATGAGGTTTTTTTATAATTTGACCCTCATGCTGGGTTTTCACATTAACCCAGTAAGGTAATTCATCAGCGTAAGAGTCGCAGTCATAAGTATAACCACCTTGCTCAACCACTAATTCACGAGTATTGGGACTATCACGGCCGGTATACCAACCCGAAGGTTGATAACCAAGCATATTTTTGAAGATATGCGTTGCTTGTTGAATATGCTGTCGCTCAGTTTCACGGTACATATTTTGATAAGTAATCCAGCGTAGACCATGACTGGCAACTTCGTGACCATCTTCTAATACACGATCGATAATATGTGGAGTTCTCTGAGCTGCTGCTGCACAAACAAAAGTAGTAATAGGATAGTTATACTCTTTAAAAGCATCTAAAACCCGCCATACTCCAACACGACTACCGTACTCAAATGCAGATTCAATAGACTGGTGTCTATTATCAAATGCTGGAGTGCCTAATATATCTGACAAAAACTTTTCAGATTGTGCATCGCCATGTATTACGCTGTTTTCGGCACCTTCCTCTATATTCAATACAAATTGAACTGCTATTTTTGCACCACCTGGCCATTTTGGATCTGGAGGATTTCTTCCATAGCCTTTTAAATCGCGCGGATAGTTATCTTGGTCATAGTCTATTTTTATATGTTTGAATGTTTTATTGGACATTATTCAACCTTTTTATGATTTTAAATTCGCTATAGTTAGTTCAAACTTGAGATAAGCTCAGATAGATTGACTGCCTTTTTTGTCTCAGGCTGAATTATCAAGTTATTTTCAAGCTCATTTAAATGAGCAAGCATAAAGTCTTTTATTTTTGATTTATTACCTTGAACAAATAAGTTGGTGAGCTCATGGTGACAATGGTTATCACACTGCATTGTAGTTGGATTGCTATAAACTGCTAAAGCCAAAGAGGTTCGAGCTATTAACTGCTTTACCATTACTGATAAAGTTTCATTATTGGTTAATTTAGCAAGATAAATATGGAACTCACCTGACAAGGTATTGGCCTGACTTAAGTTGCCTTGTTTCAGAGCATTGTTTTCATCTTGACATAATTTATGTAAGTGTTTAATTACCGCTCCTTTAAGTGGAAAATCAATCAAATCGATAATTCCAGCCTCAATAATTTTTCGAGCAGTGAATACATCATTGACTTGTTTCTCACTCATTGATGCAACAAAACAACCTTTATTAGGTAATTTAACAACCAATTGTTCATGAATCAGTTGTTCTAAAATTTTTCTAACTCGTGTTCTGCTTACGTCAAAGCTTTTTGCCAAATCATCCTCGGGAAGATGTGTTTCGGGCAATAAGTGATGCTCATGAATGGCTTTAAATAAAGTATCGTAAATTTGACTATCCGTAAGTTTTTTCTTCATTTTATGTAAAGCTTCATCCTTATTTAAAGGTAATTAATTGAAGGTAATTATCTAAAGGTAACTATTTAAAGGTAGTTTTTTGAGGTAATTCTTTGAGAAAATTATGAACAAACTATATCAACCAAAGCCATTTTATCTAAAAAGAGTAGGGGTCACTTTAGCTAATTCTTTTTCGTATTAATTATTACCGTATTAATTGCCAAAGCGATTCAAATCACCCATAAAGGGTTTAGGAATAGGATAAGCTAAATCACCATGCTTACTGGTTTGTAATCCCATACCAATCATGGCTTCTAAAAGTTTTACTGCACTTTGTACGCCATCGATGATTGGAATGCCGACTTTATCTTCAATTTCTTGTCTTAAATGTGTCATGCCACCACAACCCAACACTATAGCACTAGCTTCATGGCCTTTAGCATCCCTTGCTTCGATGCATTTATTGATAATAGCTTGCTTTGCACTATCATCCTCTAAGGATAAAACAGGTAAATCAACTGCCAATACTTGCTGGCATAAATGGCCATAGCCGTATTGGTTAAGTAAATGCTCTGCAATAATTACAGTACGTTGAAGGCTAGTAACTACAGCAAACTTAGTACTAACCATACTTGCCATAATAAATGCTGCTTGGGCAATACCTAATACGGGCTTATTGGTTAGTTCACGAACTGCCCAAATATTTGGATCTCCAAAGCAAGCCAAAATCATGCCATCAGCACCTTCGGCATCTGCTCTTAAAACCTCATCGCTCACACCAACAATACTCATCGCTTCATCAAAATGTGATTCAATTGAGACCGGCCCATGGCTAGGTGTACGCCCTGTGATAATCGTATCAGTATTGCTTATTGCTGAGGCAACTTTAACCATTTGATCAGTCATTGAAGCAGTGGTATTAGGATTAATTAAGTGAATTTGCATAAATGTGTCTACTATAAAATATTGCAGTTCAAAAAGTTATTTAGATAGATTAATGACCTCAAAAAGACAGTAACTACTATACGCTAAAAATAAAATTGTATACAACAGTAACTTTAAGCCAATTATATTATCCAAAAAATTTAAAAGATTTTTAACGACAAAAATAGTTTTTTAATCAGTAAAAAGCTTGAAATCATTGATAATACTTAAACATTTTAAATAAGAACCGTTTAATCTACTTTGTAATTATATCACAATTTAAAAATTATTAAGGTCTGCAATTTAAATTGGCATGCTAATTGCTAAGTAACTTAAGTAGGATTGTATACAATATTTTTGGTACAGTGGATTTATAAAATTGTATTTAAATTGAAGGTTTATTAAATAGTTTAAAAATTATACTGATTAATAAGCTAATTATTAAAATTTTTTTGAATTGAGGAAGTGCTGATATGAGTCTCCCCACCCCAAATAACTCAACAACTGCTATACCTATACAAGGCACGACTGCATCTATGCCAAAAAATTATAGTGACAAACTATATAATGAAGATTTAGCGCCCCTATCAGAGGCATCTGATGCAATAGGTAAGCAAAATTGGAATTGGTATAACATCTTCGCCTTTTGGATGTCAGATGTCCATAGTGTTGGTGGCTATGTTTTTGCAGGTAGCTTATTTGCATTAGGCATTCAAAGTTGGCAAGTCTTAGCGGCTTTGATTATTGGAATTATAATTGTTCAGTTTTTATGTAACCTTGTTGCTAGACCTAGCCAAATGGCAGGGGTACCTTATCCGGTCGCTTGTAGAATGGCATTTGGGGTTTTTGGTGCTAACCTGCCGGCTATTATACGAGGTTTAATTGCTGTAGCTTGGTATGGTATTCAAACATTCTTGGCTTCAAAGTCGCTTGAAATAATACTCTTGTGGGCTTTTCCAAGTATGACAAGCTTAACTGAAACCTCCTTTGCAGGATTAAATCTATTAGGTTGGCTAGCATTTGGCATCATGTGGACATTACAAGCCATTGTGTTTTGGCGCGGTATGGATACTATCAAACGCTTTATCGACTTTGCAGGACCAGCGGTTTATATCGTTATGCTAGCATTGATGATATGGATTGTACAAAGGGCGGGTATTGAAAATATTAGCTTCAATTTAGCTGAAGTAAAATATACTGGTTTTGATTCAATCGTTCCAACTTTGTCAGCAATTGCCTTGGTTGTCTCTTATTTTTCAGGCCCTATGCTAAATTTTGGGGATTTTTCACGTTATGGAGAGTCTTTTGAAGCAGTTAAAAAAGGTAACTTCTGGGGTCTTCCTATTAATTTCACGTTATTTGCAATAGTTACTGTTGTTATTACTTCAGGAACAGTGCCTATTTTTGGTGAAATGATAACTGATCCTATTGAGACAGTTGCTAGAATTGATAACGTAGCAGTTATGCTGTTAGGGGCGTTTACCTTTGTTACTGCGACTATTGGTATTAATATTGTTGCAAACTTTGTAGCGCCAGCCTTTGATTTCTCTAATGTCTCGCCAAAACATATAAGCTTTAGAATGGGCGGATTTATAGCCGCTATCGGTGCCGTATTTATTACGCCTTGGAACTTATTTAATTCACCTGAAGTAATTCATTATACATTAGATATGTTAGCCGCATTTATAGGACCATTATTCGGAATTTTGCTCTGTGACTTTTATTTAATACGTAAACAAAAAATAGATGTTGATGCTTTATTTAGTGTTGATGAAAACAATATTTACTGGTATAAAAGAGGTTGGAACCCTAGAGCAGTTATGGCGCTTGTACCTTCGGTATGTATCGGTGTATTGATTACTTTGGCTGGATTTAAGACTATAGCTAACTTTAGCTGGTTCATAGGTTGTGGTCTTGGTTTTATAAGTTATTATCTGCTAATGCGTAATTCTAAACATGCTGGATTATGATTGTTAGCTCTAAATTTTATAAAATACATTAGGTCTAAATTTAATAGACTACTACAACTAACAAGGCCAAGCTAATTGCTTGGCCTTTTTGCATCTTCATCAATCTCTTAATTTAAAGTAACGTATATATCTTTATATTATGAAAATTAAAAAAAACATAATTTAAAACATATAATAAACTTCTAACTGTAAATCGTTTTTATACCTCTATAGCAACGACAAATATGCAATCAATTGTGAACGTTCGGCATCCGTCATATTGGTTATATTGCCCAATGGCATATATTTGGTTTGAAGAGCGGTAAGTATTTTTGCTTTATGAGTTCTTAAATCTTCTGCATTTTTAAATACAATACCTTGGGGTGCAGTATGAAACCCAGGCTGAGACGGGGTCATTGAATGGCAAGTAGCACATCTTTGGTTCACGACCTGCATGATTTGCGTACTTGCTTTTGCATCAAAATTTACTGTATTTGCTACTACAGTTTTAGAATCATCATGAGTGTCTTTATCAGTGGCAAGTGATGAAGAAGTTGTCTCATGAATAACATTATTTGATGCCGTAATTGATGTATTACTTGAAGTTTCATTGGGCTGTGGTCGCATCCAAAATATGAGTACTAAAGCCATTAATGCAGGAATCAACAAATAGCGAGGCTTTTTATTACCTAAATGTTTTTGATTAAAATAATGGCGTACGATAGCTGTAATAATAGAAATATAAACCAAAACCAGCCAACCAGATTCATGAGCATAAGTCATCGGGTAGTGGTTACTGATCATGATAAAAACTAAAGGTAGGGTAAAGTAGTTATTCATTAACGAGCGATTTTTAGCTTGTAGTGCCAATTCTGCTACTTTAGGACCAGGTTTTTGTTTGTTTCGCACACATTCAACGAGAGCTCGTTGCGCTGGCATTATACCGAAAAATACATTTCCCACCATTATAGTGCCTAAGATTGCACCAACATGAATATATGCTGCACGATCGCTAAAGATTTGATAAGCTAGCCAACTGTCTGTCACCATCAAAATAAAAATCAGCACACTAAAGATAAGGGCATTTTTGCCTAATTCACTACGGACAATGGCTTCATAGATAAAATAATTACCAAAGATAAAAAGTAAGCTTAAAGCCACTGCTGTTATATTTGAACTAAAAGCAACTTTAGTTGGATCAATCAAATAGGCAGATGCATTAAAATAGTAAACCACAAACAGCATGGCCATACCTGTTAGCCAAGTGGTATAAGCCTCCCATTTGAACCAATGCAATTTTTCAGGCATCTCTTCTGGTTCAAGTTTGTACTTTGCAACCTCATAAAATCCGCCGCCGTGTACTGCCCATAAATCGCCTGATATGCCTTTCTTTTTTTTCCATTCTGGCGGCTTTTGTAGGCTCAAATCTAACCAAACAAAATAAAAAGATGCGCCAATCCAAGCCACGCCAGCTATGACATGAAACCATCGAAAAAATAACTGTAGCCATTCTAATAAATACGCACCCATGAAACTGTCCTTCTTATTAACTTGATAATAATCTATATTATTAATGGCTTTTAAGGTTGTTAAATAAACAATAGATAAGTCAATTAAGACCCACGATAAGTACTATAACCGTGAGCACTTATTAAAAGAGGAATGTGATAATGGGATTGATCAGAAATGATAAAGGTAATAACCACTTTAGGATAAAATGCTTCTACGTCATAATCTTTAAAATAATTGGAGGTTTCAAATGTTAGGGTGTAGTTGCCAGGTGGTATATTAAGAACTTCATTGTTAACATGCCAGTCGTTAATTGAAATACGCCCCTCAACATTAGTGACTGCTTCAGCTAGATAAGTCGAGCTTGTAGTTGAACTTGATGTTGTACTTGTACATGCGCTTGTAGTTGAGATATTTGTTGCATTATCAATATCTTCTCCTTCTACAAAATGCAAAGTAACTTTAATACCGCAAGCTGGCTTTCCAAGATGAGTATCTAAGACATGTGAGGATAGGGTGGCGGTCATAATAATCCTTAAGGGCTTTAGCCTGTTGTTTTTATTGGAAAATATCTGTTAGGCGTAGCTGTTACATTTAGTTTAGTGAACCATTATATCTATGCTGTGATTAAATTTTTTAAACGATGCCTAGTAATTTTATTTTGTTCGGCAGCACTGATAATGAGTTCTTTGGCATCGGAATTGTTTAATCTTGTGTTCAAAATATCAAGCATCTGCCTAGCTGATTTGCCAGTCGCGAAAACTATAAATATATAGCCAAACTTGTTTAAATAGTCGCGATTGCCTTTAGCCAGAGCACGCAAAGTATCTTCATCTGCTTCATTGACTAAGGACTGCTCTTTAGATGCACTTTTAAGCGTGTTTTTATATTTCTCTTTTAGGGTACTAACATCACCTATTTGAGGGTGACCTTCAAAAGCTTCTATATAATCTGATTTTGAAAGATGACACCATATTTCATCGCTACACTGCAGTAAACTATCTAATGAGGCAAAAGGGCGGTTTGTCAGTAGAGTCTCAGCCCATTTTTTGGAAGTACAGCATATGAGTAATTGATACAATGCTTCGTCGTGAGGCAGTGAGTTAAAATTGCTTAGCTGAATTGTCATCGTTGAATTAACCTTTATTCTTTTAACAAATGTAAGATAACTATTAAACCTAGTTGAATTAAACTTAATTCAACTAAAGATAATTGAAATAAACCTATTTGAACTAAACATAGTTGAAAACTTAAACCGTACTAACTGGAATACTTAATGGCTAAATTAGTCACAGATGAGTCGAAAAACACACGCACACACCAAGAAATAAGAGCTGAGAATGAACGTGCCATCCTTAAAGCTGCTGAAGCTGTCTTTGTAGCTCACGGTTTAAAGGGCGCTACCATGCAAGCAATTGCAGATCTAGCAGGCATCCCCAAGGCAAATGTTCATTACTATTATCAAAGTAAAAAGAAGCTTTATATCGCTGTGTTAACTTCTATAGTTGAAGACTGGAATACCGGTCTTGAAGATATCCATGAAGATAGCGATCCGAAACAAAGTCTTGAAACTTTCATCCGTCTTAAATTAGACAGTGCCTTTAATCATCCTAATCATCATAAATTGTTTGCTGTGGAAGTCATAAATGGTGCACCTTATCTACATCAATTAATGACAACCAAAATGAACCAATGGGCTGAGCGTAAATCTGCTGTGATCAAAAGTTGGTATGATCAAGGCAAAATATCCATCAATGATCCTTTGCAACTATTAATTTTGATTTGGACCACCACTCAGCGTTATGCAGAATTTGACACTGAAATATTAAATTTATTCGGCAAAGACGCTTATGATGATGAAGATAAAAAACGTGTTGCCGAATTTTTAATACCTTTTATCTTAAGAGGGTGCGGGTTATAAATTCATGGCCTCTTAATGGCATTAACACTAGTATAATTTACTTTATGCCACTTCAGTAATCTCAGTCTTATTGTCTTTAACAGGAATACTCTCAATATTATCCAAACTTTTGCCATAATCTTTTGGCAATATAGTATCTAATAATATAGCCACAAATCCTGCAACCGTCACCGCAGACCCGAAGATATTTTGAATCATTTTGGGCATTTGAGCTAACACGTCAGGCACAAAAGCAATGCCCAATGCGAGACCTAATGTGGTAGCTATGATTAATATATTACGATGACTAAATTCAACCGTTGCTAGAATTCGAATACCTGCCGTTGCCACAGTTGCAAACATCAATAAGGTAATGCCGCCTACCACTGGTTTAGGCAACTGAGTAAATAGAGCCCCAATCATTGGAAACATACCCATTAACAATAATATGCCGCCAACATACATGCCCACATGACGACTTGCAATACCAGTCATTTGAATGACACCATTGTTTTGGCTATAGGTTGTGTTTGGAAAGGTGTTAAAAACAGCAGCAATCATGGAGCTTACGCCATCGCCCAATACACCGCCTTTAATACGCTGCTCATAAATAGGGCCCTTGATAGGCTCTTTTGAAATCATTGACGTTGCAGTTAAATCACCCGCAGTTTCAATAGTTGTAATCATATACATCAAAGCGACAGGCACAAAGGCTTGCCAATCAAAAGCAAAACCATATTTAAAAGGGATAGGTGCAGTAAATAAAGACGCTTCAGCCACTTTGGAGAAGTCAATTTTTCCCAAAAAAATGGACACAATAAGACCTGCGATAAGAGCAATAAATATGGCGCTTGATCGTATGTATTTATTTTTAAATGTACTTACGATAACCACTACTAGAAGTACACTACCGCCAAGTGCCAAATTTGAAAAACTACCAAAATCGTCAGCTTTGAAACCTCCCGCCAAGTCTGTCAAACCAACTTTGGTGAGCGAAATTCCTATGGTGACAATAACGCAGCCGGTCACCAAAGGGCTCATAAATGCTTTTAATTTAGTTACAAATTGACTTAGCAGCATTTGAATAAATGCACCAAAAAATGTCACCCCAAAAATGACAGCTAGAATATCCTCAGAGCTGCCTCCTTTTGCTTTGACGATAAAACCTGCTGCCAAAATAGCGCTTAAGAAACCAAAACTGGTGCCTTGTAGAGCCATAAGTTCTGATCCTACAGGGCCAATTCTACGGGATTGAATGAATGTGCCGACACCAGATACCGCAAGTGACATGCTAATTAAATAAGGGATATGCTCGCCAAGTTCTAACACACCGCCTATCACTATTGAGGGCGTAATGATGCCCACAAAGCTTGCTAATATGTGCTGCAATGCTGCTAAGGTCGCTTTTATAGGTTCAGGTTTGTCGTTCAGACCATATAGTAACGTGCTTTGCATCACAGAGGCAGACTTTGGTATTTCATTTTGCAAGGTTGGCTGAGCTGCAGGTGGGGTGCTCATAAAATGCATCCTTATCAATTATAGGGTTAATATTTAATTGGCTAACACAAATTCAGATTTGTTGACCAAATAGTCAACTATATATCTATGAAGCAAGTTATATGCCAATAAAACACCTAAAAATTAAAATAAGTTTAATTAATTTTAAAATAATAGATAAGGATGTATAACCACTTTGAATATCCTTAAAATTTAACCAAAAAAAACCATTGTGATAACAATGGCTTTTCTCGATAAGGTTGAAATTTATAAACTCAAAGGTTTATTCTCTAAGCACCTAAATAGGCCTCTTGTACTTTAGGATCTTTCAATAAGGCTGCAGCGTTACCCTTCAAAATCATATTGCCTGAATCCATAACATAGCCTCTATCTGCCGCTTGTAAGGCCAAATTAGCATTTTGTTCAACCAATATAACTGTCATTCCATCGTTTGAAACTTTATTAATTACCTCGAAAATGACTTCAGTTAGTACAGGGGATAGACCCATTGAAGGCTCATCAAGAATCAATAGCTTAGGCTGACCCATTAATGCCCGTGCCATCGCTAACATTTGTTGCTCACCACCCGACAATGTTCCCGCTAACTGATTTGCTCGCTCTTTGAGTCGAGGGAAAGTGCTAAAGGCATAATCAATACCACGATCAAAATCTGCCTTATTGTTTTTAAGAAAGGCACCCATTTGTAGGTTTTCCATAATGGTCATCCGAGCAAAGACACCGCGACCTTCTGGCACCATAATAATGCCTTTTTTAGTTAGATCCCATGTCGGAACCTTTTTTAAAGGCTCCCCAGCAAAAGTAATTTCTCCTTTTTGGTAAGGCTGAATACCCATAAGTGCTTTAAGCGTGGTGGACTTGCCAGCACCGTTAGCACCAATTAAAGATACCAGTTCACCCTCAAAGACATCCATGTCTATACCTTTGACAGCTTTAATACCACCGTAGGAGACATGAAGATCTTTGATGCTTAATAAAGGTTGTTGGGTGTTTATCATGAGTGAGCTCCTCCAAGATAAGCCTCAATAACCAGCGGGTTCTTTCTAACGTCTTCAGGTAAACCTTGCGCTAAAATTTTGCCATAGTCGAGTACTGTCATCTGATCACACAATCCCATAATTAATTTTACGTCATGCTCGATAATTAATATGGTCACCCCGTCATCACTAATCTTACGTAGAAGCTTAGTGAGCTCAAGTTTTTCTGTCGCATTCATACCTGCAGCGGGTTCATCTAGCGCCAATAATTGTGGATCAGTCGCCAACGCCCGCGCAATCTCCAAACGGCGCTGATGACCATAAGATAAGTTCATAGCCAAGTAATCATGGTACTTACTAATCCCAACATAATCTAAAAGTGCCATAGCTCGTTCACGAATGGCTTTTTCTTCCTCACGCACAGATTTAAAACCAAAAATAGATCCGATGATGCCGCCATGGGTACGAACATGTCTGCCTACCATGACATTCTCAACTGCTGTCATCTGACCAAACAAACGAATATTCTGAAAAGTACGAGCGATTCCGGCTTCAGCAACTTTATGAACATTGATAGGTTGATAAGGTTTTCCGTTTAATACAAATTCACCTGAATCTGGCGTGTATAAACCAGTAATCACATTAAAAAAAGTCGTTTTACCCGCACCGTTTGGTCCAATCAAGCCATAAACTGTATTTTTCTTAACCTCTAAACCCACATCAGTTAATGCTTTAAGTCCACCGAAGCTTTTATTCACGCCTTTTACTGATAGCACGTTAACGGACATGTCATCTGTATTTATCATAATTTACCCCTTAAAGGACTTCAGTCGGAATGACTTTGGCATCGTCGCTAATTTCATCATCCCTTTTGTCATTTCTTTCAGGCTTAGGCCATAAACCTTTAGGACGAAATAACATAACCATTACCATACACAGACCTAATATCAATGGTCTTAACACAGCGCTATCTATGAATATTTGACCAAAAATGGCTTTTTGTAATGGCTCAATGGTATAGCGAAGAATTTCAGGCAGGGCTGTTATCACAAATGCGCCTAAAATAACACCCGGAATATGTCCAATACCTCCTAATACCACCATAGTCAAAATAGCTATCGATTCCATGAAGGAAAAGGACTCTGGAGATATAAATCCTTGAAAGGCTGCAAATAAACTACCAGCAACTCCGCCAAATGTTGCGCCAAGAGAGAAGGCTAATAGTTTAATGTTACGTAAATTAATACCCATGGCACGAGCAGCCACATCGTCTTCTCTAAATGCCATCCAAGCACGGCCCAGACGAGAATTCTGCAGACGATAACAAATAAACATACTAAACATGGCTAATGCCAAAAATAGGTAAAAATATAAAAACTCACGTGTAAGTGTCAAACTACCAATATGAATGGTTTGATCAAAAGAAAACCCGAAGATAGAAACAGGCTCAATACCGTTTATTCCGCGTGGTCCATTTGTGATATTAAAAACATCTTTTCCTAAATTATTCATAAAAATACGAATAATCTCACCAAACCCTAGGGTTACTAAGGCTAAGTAATCACCTTTTAATTTAAGAATTGGCGCACCTAACATAATACCGGCAATGGCGGCTAAAACTGCACCGACAACCATAACCAGTAAAAAGGGTAAATGTATCCCAGCAGGAAACATAGCTGCTATATGAGCAAAACTATCGGTTAAATGTGACGTTGTTAATAAGGCTGCAGCATAGGCACCAACTGCATAAAAAGCTATATAACCTAAATCTAAAAGACCGGCGAACCCAACTACAATATTAAGCCCTAATGCTAACATCACATATAAAAGCGCTTGATCAATAATACGAACCCAAGTCATACCGCCCAAGGCTTGAGCAAAAAATGGCAATACCATCATAAATAATAAGCAAATGATAATGCCTATAATTGATTTTTTGCTATTGCCAACAATGCGTAGTTTTGTTGCTATCATTGGTATACTCCTTTAAGAACGGTCAGCCACTCTTTGGCCTAATAACCCTGAGGGACGTAAAATAAGCACTAGAACTAGTACGATAAAAGAGAAAACATCTTCGTACTCAGAACTTATATAACCTGCACCAAATGACTCAACGAGTCCTAAGACCAAACCGCCTACTAATGCGCCTGGAATATTACCAATTCCGCCTAGAACTGCTGCGATGAAAGCCTTCATGCCAGGCGTGAATCCCATAAAGAAATGCGCTTTACCTGAGTTTGCAGCATATAAAATACCAGCGACGGCTGCGAACGCTGCGCCTATCATAAAGGTAGCTGAAATAACACGGTTAGGGTTGACACCCATTAATGCCGTGACGTGCACATTTTCAGAAGTCGCTCGCATTGCACGACCTAGTTGGGTGTAATTCACCAATAAAAATAATGCACCCATCATAACTAATGATACTGAAATAATAATAATTTCACGCATCGTGGTACCGACATTGCTAAAAAGATGAATATAATCAGAGGGAAATAATTCTGGAAAAGGACGAGGGCTTAATCCCCATATAATTGAAGCGACTGCTTGCAAAATAAATGAAACACCTAACGCCGTAATTAATGGTGCAAGTTTTGGAGCATGACGTAGGGGACGATAAGCCCAACGCTCAATCATGAAGCTTACTATAATACATACCATAATAGCGACAAGCCCAGCACCAAGTAAGGCTAAAATAGGGGATACACCCATGGCTAATAATGACGTTGCAGCGCTCATTGCGACCATAGCACCGATCATAAAAACTTCACCATGTGAAAAGTTAATAATGCCTAAAATGCCATATACCATTGTATAGCCCAAGGCTATCATGGCGTACAAACTGCCTTTAACAAGGCCATTAATCAATTGTTGAAAAAAGATATCTAAAGCACTCATGCGGCACCTCTAATCTCAAAAATGAGCATATAAGAAACCAACCCTTTAATCAGCATCGCTAAAAAAGTAGATAGCGAATTTCAGAAAAATTCGCTATCTATGGTTGACGGATTAAAGAATAAGCTATTTGACGACTTTGATTACATCAAGCTTATCACCGACTTTATAAAGTGAAATTGAACCGTTTTTGATATCACCCTTTTCATCAAAGGCAATCGGACCAATCAAACCGTTATACTGCACTTTAGGCATTGCAGCTGCAATTGCTTCACGGTCAGTTGAATTAGCAAGTTTCATTGCTTCAACCAATACGTATGTCGCATCATAAGAGAATGGAGAGTAGATCTGAACCTTTTGACCTGAGAAAGCTTTTTCATAATTGGCACTAAATTCTGAACCTTTTGCCATTTGAGATAATGGCATACCAGCTTGAGAACAAATAACGCCTTTACCAGCTGCACCTGATAGCTCAATAAATTTATCAGTACATGCGCCATCAGCACCTACTAAAACTGCGGTGATACCTAGCTCACGCATTTGTTTTGCTAAGGTTGCACCTGTGTCATCCATACCACCCCAAAAGATAAACTGAGGATTGGTGGCTTTAATTTTGGTTAATACCGCTTTGAAGTCTGTAGTTTTATCAGTAGTAGCTTCACGGGTAGAAACATTAGCACCACTTTCAGTTAGGGTTTGAGCCACTTGGTCTGCTAAGCCTTTACCATACTGAGTAGCATCATCAAGTACAGCAACACTTTTAGCGCCATTTTCTAACATATAGTGCGCTAAAGCAGGTCCTTGTTGGGCATCTGTAGCAACGACGCGATATGAACTAACGGCACCTTTAGGCGTCTTATTGCCTTTTAAGGTGTAATCAGGATTGGTAGATGCTGGCGAAATTTGCACCATTCCAGCGCGCGCATAAATCGCATTCGCAGGGATTGATACCCCTGAGTTTAAATGTCCTATCACACCAACTGCACCAGTATCGACAATTTTTTGCGCTGCAATGGTGCCTTGACGAGGATCACCAGCGTCATCTTCACCAACCATCCCTAATTTTACTTTTTTACCATCAATAGTTAGGTCATTTTTAGCATTAATTTCATTAATTGCTAACTGTGTACCGTTTTCGATATCTTTACCTAAGTGAGCGATACCGCCAGTTTTTGGCGCGCCGCTACCAATTAATACACACACTTGATCAGCTGTTAAGCCTTCGCATCCCGCATTTTTTGCCGTATCTGTTGAGCCTTCAGCTGTACCACCTGTTTTGGGATCCCCACCATTACAGGCTGCAAGACCAATAGCAAACGTAATCGGTAATAATTTAATTAACATGTTCATAGACATTTCCCTAATAGGAATGGATAAAAATAAGTGTCAACTTAGGTTTAATAAATAATGCTATAGCCATTATTATCTATATTCTGCTACTCAAAATTTTGAAATCCTTTCATAATTTATGTAGTAGTAAATCATTATTTATTATCTAAGATAAATTTGCTTAGCAATAATGATGCCAATATTGATATGTTATGAAATTTAATTTTATTATTAGTCAAATATAATATTTTTCATTTAAATATTTGAAACTGAAAGGCTCGTGTAAGACATTAAAAGCTTAAATAACAAAAAAACCAGACAATAAAAATGACATTGGCACCTAAGCGACCAATGTCATTTTTTATACACCTACAAAAACAATTGTTAATCTATATTATGATCATTTTAAAATAATAGTTATTACAAATGCCCAAATGGTGTTAATGCCTCAGTTCTGTCCTCAAAAGTCACTGTATCCTCATAATTATCATTCTCAGTAGGTTCGGTAAATGCAAGCTCTTGCGTATCAATTGTTTCATCTCGCAGCACGTATGCCCAAGCTTGTTTACGACCATTTTTATCATACTCCCAGTAGACTCCTTGAACTTCAGGCTCAAAGCCTGGCAAGGTATTTACGCCTTCTTCAAGGGCTAAGAAATAGTCTAAAACAGGACCGCCCCAAACTTCACCCGGTACAATACAATAAACACCTGGGGGATAAGGTAGTGCTCCCTCCATGGCAATACGTCCTTCAATTTTAGACAAGGGCACTAGCACAATATTGTTACGAATAAATGCATTGTGAGCATCAAAAGCGCGAATGGCAAACTTCGGACGGTATTCACGTTTGAACATTTGTTGCTGCAATAAATTAAGCTTATGCTTTGCATAAAAGTCATGTAGACGCTGACACAACTCATTGATACCTAAGTTACGATATTGCGGATAGGCTTTGGCCAAAGACGGCAAAACCTCACTGACGAGGCTATTAGATTTAATATGAGCTTCAAAGCGTACTATACGTGCCACTAAATGCTGGAATTTAGCCAATGTTTCGGCTGGTGTTAATAAGAATAAAATTGAGTTTAAATCTGCTTTTTCAGGGATAACTGAGCTTTCGCGTAAATAATGTGCCAATAGCGGAGCAGGTACACCTGTTGCCTCATATTCACCTGTTTCCATATCAATACCGGGTGTAATTAATAACAACTTACAGGGGTCGATAAAGTATTGGTTATCAGCATATTGCTCAAAGTCATGCCAGCGCTCGCCAACCTTGAACTCAAAGAAGCGAATATCATTGGCAATTTGCTCAGTCTCATAATCTTGCCATAGTTTTCCGTCAATGGTAGGTGGTACAAAGGGCTTAATGAGAGTACAAGTATCCAGTAGCATTTTGCGCGCCTCGATACCACCTACGACACATTCATGCCACATACGTTGTCCCGCTTTGCCTTCATGCATTTTTGCATTCACATCTAAAGAAGCAAATAAAGGATAAAATGGGCTGGTAGACACATGCATCATAAACGAATTGTTAAACCGTTTATGATTAACATATCGAGACTGACCCCTAATATGATTGTCTTTTTTATGAATCTGAGACGCTTGTGAAAAACCAGCTTGTTGTTTATGAACTGATTGAGTGACGATAATACCTGGATCATCTGGCGTTAAATCAAGCAATAACGGTGAGCAATCGCGCATCATCGGAATAAACTGCTCGTAGCCGACCCAAGCACTATCAAATAGTATGTAATCGCAAAGATGCCCAATTTTATCAACCACTTGACGCGCATTGTAAATTGTACCGTCATAAGTACCAAGCTGAATCACGGCTAAGCGAAAGGGACGTTTGGCATCGGCTTGTTCCGGTGCAACTTCGCGGATACGATCTCTAATCTCATCATCCTCAAAACAATGCGCAGAAATACCACCGATCAAACCGTAAGCGTTACGATCGGTCTCTAAATAAACAGCGGTACCACCACTCATGGATAATGCACTTTGATAAACTGACTTGTGATTATTGCGATCGAATAATACTAAATCGCCATGAGCAACCAAAGCACCAATGGCTATTTTATTAGAAGATGAGGTGCCGTTTAATACAAAGTAAGTTTTATCGGCATTGTAAACTTTAGCAGCATGCGCTTGCGCTTGATAGGCAGGTCCTTCATGGATTAATAAATCACCTAAACCGACATCAGCGTTGCATGAGTCTGAGCGAAATAGATTCTCACCAAAATATAAAAAGAAACGGCGGCCAGAAGGATGACGACGGAAGAATTGACCGCCTTGATGACCTGGGCAATCAAATGCTGCATTACCGTAATCGGTATATTCTCGTAGTGCTTGAAAAAATGGTGGATCTAAGGTGTCGATGTAATGCGCTGCAGCAGCATTCACCAATTGGCCATTATAGTACTTCTGGTCATCTGCAAGCTCTAGAACGCCATATACATGTGGTAGCCACTCATCAGGTACGCTATCTCCATATTTAATGGCAACAAAAATAGGAATGGTGAACCCTAATCCCTCTATTTCAGCATGAGCAGTCGGCAAATCATCCATTGTCACTACAATTACGGCAATATTTGTAAAATCGGTTGCCTCTACTTCCGTCAGACGGTAGTTACAATTGAGTGCATACTCGATGCCTTCGCTGATGGCTATCTTCATATCGTTTTCCTTAAGTTTATTCATTGATATTGCAGTGATTTATAGTCGATTAATAACCATTTTACGCTAAGTCGCTAACCAGTTCATGGGTTTGTGGATTTTTTTATTTTTTTGATATGTTTTAATTTTAAAGCACCATATAAAATCTAGATAAATAGTGCTATGACATAAAACACGAAACGCAGACAAGATTTATAGGCATGCTTTAAACCAAAGCGTTTAATTCAGTCTAATAAAATTAATGACCAGAACTTGGCCAGCGTGGGTGATAGTAATCTACAACGAAAAGATGGGAATGACGTACCCCATTAGCAATGTGCGTGCCTATGGCATGAGGGTGACCTTCAGGCAAATTAAAATGATCGTGTTCAATCTCTTGTAAATCGATAGTTGGCCAAACTTTTAATGCGACCAAATAAGCAAATGCTGCTGCACACCCTAACACACCAAATGCAACTGGCATAGTAAAGTGCGCACCTAACCACCCTGATAGGGGGTAAAAAACCAACCAACTGGCATGGGACAAAGCAAATTGAGCTGCAAATAGTGCAGGGCGGTCTTCTTGGTGAGAGGAGCGCCATAGCAAGCGTCCAGAAGGGGTTTGTGCAGCTGAATACCCCAATCCTAATAGGAACCATAAGCCCATAAGCGAGCTTAAATTCGTTAAAAATAACCCTGCAAACATAGCAGCCACTAAGATTGCAACGCCGCTTAGCATGACTCTACGGTCTGTCTGCTGACGTAACAATCGTGGCAACGCCATTGCGGCAATCATTGAACCTGAGCCAAAGCTTGCTAAAGCCCATGCAACGACATTTGCTGTCAGTCCCATGTGACCTTGGATAATGACCACAGTATTGACAAATACCATGGACGCTGCTGCTGAGACAGCGACATTAACCGCGAGCAGCCCGCGCAATCGAGGGGTAGCGAGAAAAATACGGATACCGCGCGTGGTTCTATCATAAATATTTCGTTGTATAAGCGGCATTTTAGAAGTAGGAAGTGCGACTGTCACCACTAAAATTGCAGACGCTAAAAAGCCTAACACTGTGCCCATGAACAATATCTTAAAGCTCATCATAGTTAATAAAGCGGCAGCTACCATAGGGCTGACCAAGCTTTCCATATCGTAAGCAAGGCGTGAGAGGGAGAGTGCTTTAGTGTAGTCTTCCTCATCAGGTAGAATATCAGGAATAGTGGCTTGAAACGTAGGAGTATAGGAAGCAGAAGCAGCTTGCAGTACAAATATTAATATATAAACTTCATAAATATGAGACACAAAAGGTAGTAAGAGCGCTACGCCAGCTCGTATTAAATCGAGCGATACCATCAGGGTGCGTTTAGGCAGTCGTTCAGCAAAAGCGGACGCAATAGGTGCAATGGCGACATAAGCTATCATCTTAATTGCTAAAGCTGTACCGAGTACCATACCAGCGTTGTTACCTGCCAAATCAAAAGCAAGTAACCCAAGTGCTACCGTCGCCAAACCTGTCCCAATTAGAGAAATAAATTGAGAGGCAAATAAATGTCGATAGGTTTGATTGACTAAAATATTTAACATTTATTTAGCATTAACAGTCTCATTATTACTCCCATTAAATTAGATTATATCCTAAACTTTTTAATGTTACTTTATTTGATTTGCTAAAGAGTATGAGAGCGCAATCAGAATTTATGATTAAATTTTGACTACAAATAATTGGGATGATTGAATATTAAATAGTTAGAAAACATCTCACATAAGTTAATAATCGACATATGATAAGTTCACAATAATAGATATATTGTACCCAATATTTTTTCACCTTATTCAAGCGCAGTCTGGTCAACGACTATAACTACAATAGCTTATAGCTTAATAATTCTCTTA
>NZ_JAGLBC010000207.1 GCF_018260395.1 Psychrobacter sp. | reverse complement strand
TCAATGTCCGTCTTAGTGAGGGCGTATTATAGAGACTTTATTCTTGGTGTCAATCACCTTTTTCGTTTTTTTTAATTTATTTCCTATTAAACTTTATTCTCCATCTCTAATCGTTAGTTCGCACCAGTGAAATAGGTTGATACTTATTTATCTCAAAGTTCAAACTTTGTTTTCTTAAAAACCAATATCTCATTATTAGCTGGCATCTTATATTGCTTTTTTAAAATAAGCTGATGCTTTTGGGCTAAAGCGATTACATCCTCTTTATTACGAATACCACTGTTTGAATCTCGCTGACGTAACTGTTTATCAAATTGTTGATTGCTATTACTGCTATATTGTCCGTTTTCATTAAACGGTCCATATATAATCAACTTGCCATTAAGAGGCAATGCGTTCCCTGCCAAATCAAATAGCTTCTTAACCAATGGCCAAGCGATAATATGCAAGGTATTCGCAGTAAAAATACTATCGTAAGGTAAATTGCCTTTTTGATTGTCTGTATAATAAAGTGGCTTAGGTATATCGTCCGTAGTCAGGTCAAAGGCTAAGGGCGCATGCAAATTAGACGCAGGATATTTATTATACCAACCTAGGATTACTCGATGATTATTGATCACATCGCTAGTTTGCCATTGTAAATGGGGTAATCTGGGTGCAAAATAAATGCTATGTTGTCCAGTGCCTGAACCGACTTCGAACACATGATGGTAATCCAGTAGTTCTTGGTTCAGAACTTCTAAAATTAGTTTTTTATTATTTTCACAAGCCTGAGAGAATGGCAACTTCGCTATAGAGGTGATATCGGCGTTTCCTACATTTTTTTTGTTCATAACCCCTCTTCATTAACGAATGGACAAAACTTGAATTAAGAGATACTTGCTTCAATAACATTAGTAGCTAACTTTAAGGAGCAACGATCGAATTAATCTTTAGTTTACTCCGTCAACAAACATTAGGAGTTTATCAATGAGTATTAATTTAAAGCTTTTAAAGAATATTTCTTTTTAGTCATATTGCTCAGCAATTGGATAAATGAATATCACGTCTTATAAGATATTAGTATGAGTTATTTTCGCTACCGAATAAGTTAATGCTACTAACTCTCATATACTCCTAGTGAACTGATTTAAATTCAGTGTAAATTAACACTATTTTTTCTTCAGTTACATGGAAGGATAAGCTATTATCTTTAATCGCATCTGCTTGAGCATAAAGTATATCAACACCAGTTAAAATGCTTTAAGACCAAGAATAGTTCGTATTAACTCAATTAGATTAAAAGCAGATAAACCAAAATTCTAAGTTTTCAATTTGAGGTATACAAAAGCCATAAGGCTTTAATTCTTAAGTTCTAAAGTTCAACTAAAATAAAAATAAATAATGAATTTTTTAATTAGATACTTAAGAATGATTTTGATTATAAAGCTCTAAAAAATACTCCGAAAATTTTTCTGCCAAAGTTCTACTATCTGTAATAGTAATACTTTCATTATTATATGCAGCATTACTTGTCCAATTATATGACCCATGAATGACTTTGTATAAATCTATTATGCAGAACTTATTATGCATTAATTTTTTACCCCAAGGCGAAACAGGAGAAATCTTTTTACAATCAATACCTCTCGAAACAAAGTCTAGACCATACTTTTCAGTAGTTAAATCATCATTGACTATAATACGAACATGAACCCCCATTTGATGTTTAATTCGCAACTCATTCCCAATGTCTTTGTCAGTAAACCATGCAACAGCTATCCAAATAGTAAATTTAGCAGCACGAATAGCTTCAATAATTTGTTTTTTAATTTGCTGAAAATGCGCTGCAATTAATATTGGATCCTCGACTCCGGAACCAACGACTCTAAAAATACCTTTGTCGTCCTTTTCGAAATCATAGCCATCATACTTTAAAATCTCACTGAGTTCTGATGCCACTTCGTCTGAATTTTTGACTCTTCTGCGATCCGGGATAGCTTCAATCAGCTTCTTAAGTTCAAGACTACAATTTAATTCTTTTAAACGTTCATAAGTGTAATCATTTCTAGACCAAGCGTTAGGCAAACCTTCATGAGAATATTTATCAGAGAAACCAAAAGCATTAAAAAACTTAATTAATTCTGGACCTGACCTATAAGGAGTAGGAGCATCGTCACCAGTAATGTAGGACTTTATTACATCTAAAGTAAATTCCGAAATTTCCAATCTAAGACTCCTCTACATCACAGCATATTACTTGAACTAAAAATATACCAATAAATACCTGTATATGCATCTTCTACAATGTTTAAAAGATTTTTTGAAAATATTGATTAGTATATTGTTAATTTTCTCATAAAACTGATTCATAAATAACGTCTAACCCATATGTAGGATTGAGGTTTAAACATTGAATTGAGGAAATTTTTTTTATGTCTATCGAAGCTTAGGACTCACAATAAGCAGAAATATTGCTGAACAAGCATCTATAACAGCCCATATCTCCTTGGAGAGATATACTTTTACCAGTGGGTTAAACAGTAATGCCAAAGTAATAAAAAGACACGTTAATAGTGCTTCTTTGTTTTCAAAGGTTATGTAAGCGGCCCAAGCAAATACTACACAGGCGATAAGTATTAAAAGGTGTAATAACCATAGGGGAAGGGAAGTATGCCTAGAAGCAGAAATTCAACTGCTAAAGAAATCACTTGCTTTGGCATATATAAAATATGATAGAAAATATGAAGGTTTTATAGCAATGCCATATTACAAACCCAGCTAAAGAAACGCATCACAAAGAAAAAGCCCCCACTCGAGATGAATGGGGGCTTTTAGGTATAGGGAG
>NZ_JAGLBC010000206.1 GCF_018260395.1 Psychrobacter sp. | reverse complement strand
AGACAAAGCTGCCTGACTCAAGCAATCCACTCTCCGATAAAGTCGGGGCGGTTCATTGCCTGACTTTATTTTGGTTAATTACTTTATGGCAAAGGAAGATGGCATTCACGAGGAAGAACCTATATTAGAAGATAAAGATACCTCAGAATCATCTAATGAAAAAGCACCCAATCAGTTTACTAAACTTGCAAAATATTTTGAGAAGCCTACACTAACTACAGGCAAAAAATCATATAAAGCTGTTGTTATGCCTATGATAGCCCTTGGATTTTCAGTTACTTTTTTAGTATTGAACGTTATTTCGATGATAAGTCTTATAATCTCTGATCATTCAAAACAGCTAAGCATATGGTTTCAAAGGATTGCTACTGTAATTTTCTTTATTATACCTTTCTTAATATCGCCAACCACTCCACTGACGATACCTCAAAGCAACTCGATATTTCTTGAAATTGTCATCAAGTTTTTATATTTTTATCAAAATATTGTATGGATGATACAACAAGCTGTTATTGCTATTATATGAATATACTAACCAAATTTAGCTATTACATAATTTTTTTTGATTCCTGTCATGAAATTGGTAGATTTAAACTTGTAAATTTTAATCAGTCAAACAGTGATAGAATATAATAGCTTCGACATTGGTAAGCCTAATAGATATAAAAAAGCCTAATACAATGACTGTATTAGACTTATTGCAGTAATTTACATACTTATTGACTATTCAATTGGCTCAATACGTATCAATACAATACGATTTGCTTGTGTCTCCAAGATAGTATATCGATATCCTGCATCTTCAATCACTTCATTAATTTTAGGTATGGTATGCGATTTAGCCCCTAGATAACCACCAATCGTGAGCTGTTCAGCATCAGCATACAAATCTGGATCGCCTAGCTCTAGTCGTAACTGGTCAAGACTGGCTGTACCCTCTACAATCAAAAACCCATCATGCTGATTAATATCAGGTGACTCATCTTCATCTGGAAACTCTCCTGCAATAGCTTCAAATAAGTCTAGTGGCGTTACAAGACCTGCAAGCTGTCCAAATTCATCAATTACAATTGCCAAGTTACCTTTTGCTTTTTTTAGAACTTTGATTAAATGCAAATTATCTATAACGTCTGAAACATAGACAGGTTGATGCTGTTTTGCTAATTCATAAAGTGCTTGTTTATCATCATCAGTCACGCTCTCTAAAGTTTGCAAAATACTTTTTGATCTAACTACACCCAATACAGTGTCAATAGAATTATCACAAATCGGCAATAAGCTATGGGGCGTGCCAAAAACTTGGACTTTAATATCAGTGACTGAATCATGAATATTAACCCACGAAATCTCACTACGTGGCGTCATCACCGTCTCAATATCACGTTCACCCAGTGCCAATACACCGCTCATCATATAACGCTCTTCTTGCTCAAATGCTGTCTGTATTTGATCTGAGTGATTGTCTGCCGCTAGTTCATCGCTACTACCAGTTTTGCCACCCATTAAGCGTAAAATATTATCAGCTGTACGTTCGCGTAGCGGAACACGGTTTTCATAGTTAGTACGGTTACGTTTCGCGAATTGGTTAAAGGCTTCAATCAAAATTGAAAAACCTATTGCTGCATATAAATAACCTTTGGGTAAATGAAGACCAAAGCCTTCAACAATTAAACTAAAGCCAATCATCAATAAGAAGCTTAAACACAAGATAATAACCGTAGGGTGTTTGCCCACAAAATTAGTCAAAGGTTTTGACGCCAAAATCATCACTGCCATTGCCGCAATCACTGCCGCCATCATAACTTCAAGATGCTTTACCATGCCGACAGCAGTAATGACCGCATCAAATGAAAAAACCGCATCTAAAGTTACGATTTGAACAACAACAGCGGTAAAACTGGCGTAAAGCAGTTCGCCATCTTTATGCTCTGGCTTGCCTTCAATGTGTTCATGCAATTCTGCGGTGGCTTTGAATAATAAAAACACACCACCAACAATCAAAATCAAATCTCGAATTGAGATATCAAGTGAACCGAATATTGCAATAGGATTGGTCAAAGTAATCAGCCATGACATCACATACAATAAACCTAAGCGCATAACCAAGGCTAGAGTCAAACCTAAGTTACGGGCTTTATCACGCAAATGGGGCGGCAGTTTATTGGCTAGAATAGCAATAAAAACGAGGTTATCAATACCTAACACAAGCTCAAGGATAAAAAGTGTAAAAAAACCCAGCCAAACCGAAGGATCAGCTAATAGTTCTATCATGGGAAAAAAGCCCTATTAAAATTTAAAATAATTGATTGCACAGCTTCATTGAGTAATCATAAATATGAGATTAGCACATTTATGCGATCAACTTTCACCTTAGCAAAATATAATTTAGGTTCTGGCTAACTATATAAAATACATAGCAAAATACTAAATCAGCATAGCAGATTAATCGATGAGATAAACTACATATGAGTTGACGACAATTCACAACTTTTGACAGTTAGAACACACTTTCCTTGACTGAAATTTTCCTCGATTAAAAGATTACTTAGCAAATCGTCGCATGCAAAAACTATTATGTATTTGTAACTGAGTTTTAAACTGGTTTCAACGGCGTAAACTTTTTATTGATAATAAAAATGCACCGATAACCATAGCAATAGCAGCTCAATATAAAAACGTATTAAGTTTGCTCATCCTCCCACTGCTTGTTCTAAGAATAAAATCAGGCAGCAGATGAAAATAATATTCAACGACGTAAGATATAATGTTAATGAAAATAATAAAATTACAATGATAGTTAAAAACAGCAAATAACGGCTATTTTTAATAAGTTTTTATCATAAAAATAAGCCT
>NZ_JAGLBC010000205.1 GCF_018260395.1 Psychrobacter sp. | reverse complement strand
TCTTTATATTACTGATAATTTGATCAAGTGAATGGCTATTTTCAGATTCATAAGGCATTATTTGCCCTCCTGATTAGCATTTACTTTGGAAGCAAGTTTGGTAGCTGATTCTGGAGAATGACCTTTAGCAATATATTCAAGCCATTTATGTACTTTTGAGTTATCCCAAGCAGTGATAGTAGGGGATAGTTTAATAGGTGTTATGAATTTACCTTCGTTGGCCCATTTCCATAGCGTGCTTGACCCAAATGGTAAAAAGGGTAGCAATTGATTGGCACGACTCACGCCAGTAAGAGGAAGAGCCAAAGGGTTTAAACTGGTATCATTGTGATTACTACTCATTTGTGTAGTAGCGATCTGCTCAATAAGGCTAGAAGAAGTCTGATTAGTTTTTGTCATGTTAATCGTCCCATATTGGTGGATTAAGTGCCGTAACGGTATGCTACGGCTTACATGACAAAGAATATGAGATTAGTTTATCTAGTGGTTCTAATTAGATTCTAATTAGATTAAAAAGGTATTTTTTCTTCAAATGGTGGGGTATAGGGGTGGCTCTTTTGTAGCTCTTGAACGTCTTTTAAAAACTTACCTATTGTTTCATGTCCTAACTGTAAATTAAGATTATTCAGTATTAATTCTATTTCAGTAGTAGCATTTCCTCTTTGATGGTTTGAAGTCGGAGATTTATTAGACCAACCACTCTTAATTAATAAAGCATATATAATCTTTAATGCATTATTACGACTACGAGTAGGCATGTTTTGATCTATTATAGGGAGAGGTGTGTCAAGTCTTTCAGACTCTAATTTCTGAGCCTGCTGTTTTTCTTTATCTAGGAAAGTGGGTATTTCAAGTAGCTCGCCTTGCTCATATTTAGTAATAAACCACTCTATCAAAATATCTTTACTTACTCTCAATCTGTTTTTTTGGAGAAGCTCTCTAATATCAGAACCTATCCATAGCTTGTCTAAGCCATATGGTATACCCTCGTCAATATATTCCAATTCACCACTTATTAAAGCATCTTCAATGGCTGCCTTTTTGGCATCAGCACAAGTTGGGTTATAACCCGTCTGCCGTATAAAATGATCAAATTGGGAAGGTTCGACATCACACCATAAAGCAACAATCTCGTTTATTTTCAGAGTTTTCGCTAAAGACCAAAACTCATAACAGTTGAATCTTTTATATTTCATAACACACCTTTACTAAACCCTTAATAATAAGAAACACGTCAATGGCAATCTATAGTGTTAACAGCTGGTATTCAGATAGTTAATCCTAACCTTGCAATTTAGTTTGTTAGTTTTTATTCGACTATTCTGTTCAGTTTTGACTGGTATCCGTTCGATAGCACTTTCAAAAAACAGCTGTTCAACTCATAAACTACATAGCTTTACGGACGTTCAGCATAATTTTTTAATTCCTTTTTTGTTTGTTGTTCGATAAGTATATGAGCTAATTACATTCATTAAATTTTGCACGAGCACTATCCACATAGTTAGCCCACTTATTCATCATATCTTTACGATAGGGGAGGTGTTGCGCTCCGTTATAAGCCTTACTAATTTTGTTTTCTTTTTCATGTGCCAACTGTAACTCTATCGCATCGTGCATATAGCCTTGCTCATGCAATGTAGTGCTTGCCAGCCCTCTAAAGCCATGTCCTGTCATGCGTCCTTTATAACCCATGCGCCATAATGCTGTGATAAAGGCATTTGTACTATATGGCTTGTGAGTTGATACGTTGTAAAAAACGTAGGTATCAGATAAGCCTAGTACTTTAATTTGCTTGAGAATTGCCAATACTTGAGGCGCAAGCGGTACTAGATGCGGTCTATCCATCTTCATCTTATCGGCTGGTATGCGCCATATCTTCTGTTTATAGTCAATCTCTCCCCATTCCATCAAGCGTAGTTCTTGAGTGCGTACAAAGGTATACGCAAGCGTCCATAATCCTAGTTTGGTGAGTAAATCACCACCGTAGCTATCAATGTCTTTTAGTAGCTTGGGCAATTGCTGGGAAGTCACACGGCTATGATGTTTCACTTTACGAGGCTGTAAGGCATCTGTAAGGTCATTTGCTGGGTTTGTAGTCACTAAGCCTTCTCGTATTGCTTGCTTAACTATTTGACCAGTTTGGCGTATGGCACGTCTTGCCATATCGGGAGCGCCCCTAGCTTCAACTTTTCTACCAATAGCTAGTACGTCAGGCGGAGTAATATCAGTAATAAGCATCTGACCAATAGCGGGTTTAATATCACGCTCATATTGTGAATAATCACGACTGTAAGTTGTTTTTGCTATATGGGGCTTGCGCTCTGCATGCCAGCGCTGAGCAATAGTATCGAATAACAGTGATCCGTCCTGCTGTGCCTCTTTTTCTTTTTTTTTGGTCCTAGGGTCAATGCCTTGCTCAAGCATCTCTTTAATTTCAAGATTACGCTGGCGAGCTTCAGCCAGTGTTATATTCGGATATGTGCCAATTGTCAGGCTTTGACGTTTATTATTAAACTTGTAATCACTAACCCAAGTCTTAGTTCCAGTATGACGTACCCACAATCGAAGGTTATTACCGTCACTATACTTGTCAGGTTTAGAGGGAGTACAACTATCCGTAGGTTTCAACCTTTTGATCTGAGTATCTGTTAATGGCATGACGGTATATTTCCTTACGGTATAATTTATACCGTCAAATATACCGTAATTTTATACGGATTGTCACGTATTAAGATGGACAGCATAGGAGAAGATAATGCTTGAAACCCTTATAAAAAAAGGGTAGACGGTCAATGACGGTCTACCCTAATATAATGTTTGGTCGGAACGGCAGGATTTGAACCTGCGACCACTACACCCCCAGTGTAGT
>NZ_JAGLBC010000204.1 GCF_018260395.1 Psychrobacter sp. | reverse complement strand
TAACTTATTAACTATATTATTCGTAATTATCGACTAGGAAGAACATCTCTAATCGTACTACGTAAGTTGCGAAGTGAGGCAACGGTACTTTCCCAATCCAAACAACCGTCTGTAATTGATTTGCCGTATTCCAGTTGTGAAAGATCATTGGTAAGTTTTTGATTGCCGCCCTTCAAGTGGCTTTCAACCATTAAGCCCATAATAGATTTATTACCATTTTGGATTTGTTCAGCCACATTTTGGATAACCATGGGTTGTAAATAAGGGTCTTTACCAGAATTGGCATGGCTTGAGTCAATCATAATTTTAACCATAGCATTGCCTTTTAGCAGCTCATTCTCAGCTTGCTCTACTGAAGATTGGTCATAGTTAGGTTTACCATTACCACCACGTAAGACAACATGGGCATAAGGATTGCCTTTTGATTTAATAATACATACTTGACCGTCAGTAGATAAGCCTAAGAAGTTATGGCCAGACTTAACCGCGTTCATGGCATTCACTGCCACAGTCATACCGCCATCAGTACCATTTTTGAACCCTACAGGACAAGATAAACCAGAACTCATTTCACGGTGAGTCTGACTCTCAGTGGTACGAGCACCAATGGCTGACCAACTAATAAGATCTTGCATATATTGCGGCGTATTAGGATCTAAGGCTTCCGTGGCACACGGTAAACCTTTTTCATTTAAGTCGAGTAGAAGCTTGCGTGCCATACGCAGTCCTTTTTCGATATCGAAGCTGTCGTTCATATCAGGATCGTTAATTAAACCTTTCCAGCCTACAGTGGTACGAGGCTTTTCAAAATAGACTCGCATAACAATATAAATACTGTCTTTTAATTCATCTGCTAACTTTACCAATTTATCTGCATACTCATGGGCTGCCTTAATATCATGAATAGAGCAGGGGCCTACCACGACCAAAAGACGTTTATCTGTCCCATCAAGAATATTTTGGATAGTAGTACGACCATTTAGTACAGTTTGATATGCTTTTTCAGATAAAGGATACTCAGCCTTAAGGCTAGCTGGCGTAATTAGCGGGATAAATTCTTCAATATTCACGTCATCAATATCTGCTGTGTGGGTGGTCGATTGTAAAGTCATATTCATATTGCCTAGTTTAAAATATTGTTAAAAAGATTGGATAATTTTTATTGATATAACATTATAAGATATGGAATAAAATAAATGCTTATAAATTATAACCAAAACATTATAAATTCTTAAAGCACATTAAACGCAAGATAACTATTTATAACTGAATCATACCATTTTTTTAGGGATAACTTTATTATGGGGGCTTATTCTTAGATTGACAAGTGTTAAGCTCTCGTTATTGCTTGATATAGGGAATGGTCACTACAAATATTTGTTATACTATTTTCCTGTTCAGTGATTTATATGATTGCCTGATATATACGATTGACTGTTTTATGATTTTTATGATGTCATTATCTTACTAGATTATTAGCCCTTATAAATTCCTTGATATTAAAGTAGAGTTAGCTATGTTTTCACGAGGTTCCGAGCAGTCTACACCCATAAAAAATACAGATTCTAACCAGCCTTTAGTGATAGGCATAGTTGCTGGCGAAGCCTCCGGTGACAGCCTTGGTGCTGACTTCATGTATCAGGTGAATGATCTTATTGAGGATGTAATCTGGGTAGGTGTCGGTGGACCCAAAATGATAGCGCAAGGGTTAAAATCTTTATTTCCCTTAGATCGTCTGGCAGTAATGGGACTTGTCGAGGTGATGTCTCACTTACCGGATTTGCTAAAAGCAAGGTCTGAGTTGGTATCAGCCTTTAGCAGAGCTCAGATAAATTGGTTTATTGGTATTGATGCCCCCGACTTTAACTTAAGAGTAGCCAAGAAGTTAAAACCAAAAGGTGTCTTCTGTGTCCAATATGTCAGCCCTTCTATATGGGCATGGCGCGAATCACGTATCGAATCTATTAAGAAAGCCACGCATCTGGTACTGTGTCTATTTCCCTTCGAACTTGAAGTCTACCAGCGTCATAACCATCCTGCGGTCTGTGTAGGTCATCCTCTGCTACATAATCTACCCAAAGATTTAGTACAAATAGCCACCCATGAGCAAAGACGCGAATTGATTTGGCATAACTCTGAATTACATAATTTCTTTGTCAATCGCAAAGAAGACATTAGCCAAATGATTTGCTTAATGCCAGGCTCGAGACGCTCCGAAATTAATGCTATCCTCCCTTTAATGTTAAACGCGGTCAGTCGACTTTTACTGGTTGATGAAAAACTATGCTTTGTGATACCCACCATAGATAAAAACCATCAGTATATTGTAAAAGACTTAATCGAGCGTCAGGATGAGTCATTAAGACAAGCTGTTGCTGTTGCTTATGATGAGACACAGCAGCAACCAGACTTTAGCCAGTCCATTATGGCCATGTCTGATTTGATAGTATTGGCATCAGGAACTGCTACTTTAGAAGCAATGCTATTAAATCGACCTATGGTGGTAGTTTATCAAATGAAAAAGTTGACCTATGCCATTGCCAAGCGATTGGTTAAAGTTCCATACGTCTCATTGCCCAATATCTTGGCTGCAGATGAAATTGTGCCTGAGCTTATTCAAGAAGAGGCTACTGGAGATAATATTTGTCGCAAAGTAACCCAGCTTATGACTCCACAGGTTTATGAGGAGCAATTAGTTAGGCTAAAAGAGACTTCAGTTTGGTTAGAGCAGCACAGCAGTCAAAGTGCGGTATCAGCCGTTGTTAATGCTTGGCATGATCATTTAAATAACAATCTTATTAAATAAATTTATTAAATAAGATTTAAACCTATTGTAAAGCTACTTATAATGACCACTTTTTCACTTACTAT
>NZ_JAGLBC010000027.1 GCF_018260395.1 Psychrobacter sp. | reverse complement strand
TAGTAAAAAACTTTTTAAAAGTATAAAAAAAAGCAATAAGGCAGACATTCCTCAAATAATACAGTCTACTATGCCTTAAATGACAAAGGGTTAAGACAGACAACAAATCCCTTCAAGCTTCTTGAGCTCTTCAGTTAATAGAACCGTTAAGTGCTCTAAATTTGGTAAAGTCTTTTTGCAGCCCACTATTCCAAAGTGCATGTTATCTATATAACTGGACATAGTGATATTTAAAGCCTGACCATTGAACAATACCGAAACTGGATATAAAGCACTCAATTTAGCACCATTCCAATAAAGAGGCTGTTTGGGTCCTGGGACATTTGAAATGATAATATTAAAAGCTTGTTTTTTGGGGTAGGCATTGGTTAATACGTTTACTCCTTCCCAAGCATAGCTGATCGCACTGTAATTAATGACTTGCGCCTGCTCCATGCGTCCAAACTTATCTTTGCCGATACGCATACTGTCATGAATGGTTTGGATTCTCTTTATAGGGTCAGTCGTATCCGTGGCTAAATTACAAAGTACCAAGGAAGTCTGGTTACCCCAAGCACTGTCATCTTTACGTAGAGAGACAGGGACGAAAGCGATAAGGGGGTCTTCTGGCAGCTGTTTTAATTTTAAAAGATAGCCGCGTAGAGCGCCAGAACACATGGCTAACCCCACATCATTAACACTGCATTGTAAACTTTCAGCAATCTTTTTAAGCCTAGACAAATTATAGGTACTGGCTATAATCGTTCTATTGTTGGAAATAGGTTGGTTTAAAATACTTTTTGGGGCCTGCAAGGTTGAAACAAATCCAGGTTCATCTCGTTCTTTAAGTCCATTTTTGAGTTCACCAAACACCGGCTTAATAGTACCAATTTGTTCTTTGATGATTCCGCCAAACGTACGTTTGATAGGCGCAATTTGTTCTATATTCTTTTTATCTCGTCTTAGTAACGCCCAAGGTGGTAACATCATAATTTCGCTTGCAGAAGTTGATAGAGACTTCTCAACTATACGCATTGCCGCCACACCATCTACTAACGCATGATGAATTTTGAAATACAAAGCAAAACGCTTAGGCTTTGAATCAGCATTTGTATTAATCTCATCAATATATGTATCTGTATCTATCCCATCCATATCAATACCTTCGATAATATGACATTCCCATAGAGGGTAATCCTTATCTAGCATATTGGCATGCACATCTGAGACATAGGTTAATAAAGCAGTAGCAGAATGCGACTTAGGTAGCACAGTATGGTGGAAGTGATAGTGGATATCAAAATTATTCGAGGTCTTCCAAAACGTTAAGTTGTGCAGAACTTGATTAAAAGGAAAGGTCGGCGGTATATCAGTTTTACGCATCTGTCGCACTAAATTTGAAACAAAGTCAGGTTCTGCGTGTTTGGGAATATCAAATAAAAACAGCCCTCCAACGTGCATGGGCTGTTTGTGTCTTTCTATTAAAAAAAATAATTGCTCTATCAAAGAAACTACGCGCATATGACCTCGTGCTACTGATGCTCTAAAGCTCAAAAAGCTTCTAATTTATTGAAGCTCTTTGTACCAAATGATTTGGACAGTTATTCCCTAATACCCAGTTTTCGTTCATGACAGATTTGTTCTAAATTAGCCAATTCGATTTCAAGTAGCTTTAATAAATTTTGGATTTTGGGTAAGGTTTTACTACAAGCAACGATACCAAATTCGATTTTGTCCAAATAACTGGCCAAAGTGATGTTTAATGCTTGACCATTGAATAAAATAGAGGCTGGATATAACGCCCTCAATTCAGCACCATTCCAGTATAGCTTTCTGTCGGAGCCTGGCACGTTGGATATAATAAGGTTAAAAGCCTGTTTTTTTGGGTAAGCACTGGTTAATACGTTGACCAATTCCCAACTGTAAGCCACTAAGCTGTAATTGATTACTTCCGCTTGTGTCATACGTCCAAAGCGTAGCTTACCGTCGTTCATGCTATTGTGAACCAATTTTAAGCGACTAAGGGGGTTTTCCAAATGGGTCCCAAGATTACACAGAATAAATGCAAATTGGTTGCCTGAAGCGCTTCTATCTTTACGCATTGAATAAGGCACCCACGCAATCAAAGGTTCATCAGGCAGCTCATTAATTGATAATAAATAACTACGTAAGGCACCTGAACAAATGGTAAGTACCACATCGTTAATGCTTACCCCTAAGTTGTTGGCGATATATTTGAATCTTTCAATATCATAAGATTCAGCAATGAAGCGTCTCGAACTTGATATACTTTGGTTTAATATGCTAGCTGGAGCTTGAGTGGTTTTAACAAAGCTAGAGTTTTTTGCCTGATTTAAAGTATAGGCGATTTCTGTAAGTACAGGCTTAGCCGTGCTTAATTGTTCTTTGATAATGCTTAAAGCAGAGCTGCTTCTATCCGGCAGAATCGTCTCAATCTCATAACGATGGCGCATCATCAATGACCATAATGGCAAGGTAATGGTCTCTTTTGGAGATTGAGATAAAGATTTTTGTACCAAACGCATGGCTGCTACACCGTCAACCATCGAATGATGAATTTTAAAATACAAACCAAACCGCTTAGGTCGACCTTCTGACTCTGGTGCTATACCCTCGATAATATGACATTCCCATAATGGTCGAGCTCTGTCTAAAGGGCGGCCATGTTCTTTAGAAATGTAGGAGAACAGTTCGCGCACGCGGGCAGGCTTGGGTAGGGCAATATGACGCAGATGGTGTTCAACATCGAACTCTTCGTCTTTGGTCCAATAGGTCAAGTTATGAAGTACTTGATTAAACGGAAAAGTAGGTGGCGTTTTTGATCTTTGCATCTGCTGTACTAGCGATAATACAAAATCTGCATCAGCATCTACCGGCACCTCAAATAAAAACAAGCCCCCAACATGCATGGGCTGTTTACGTTTTTCTAGCAACAAAAAAAGTAAATCTAAGATAGATAATAAACGCATAGCAATCCTTTGCTTAAATTAAATAACTGTTGAAAAATAAAGAAACTTTAGCCGTTAACTCACTATCATTTTTTATGATGACTCTCCTACTTAAGCTGATACCAATAGTCATGCAAAACCTATTCCATTAATCCAATAAAATTAATCATAACTTAAGTATAGAAGGATTAGTTAAACAATATGGCAAATTAATTATTTTGTAAACTCAAAAAAACAGTGAAAATTTAGTTTTTATAAGATAACTAATATTTTAGACCAATCTTAATAATAAGAGATTTATCTAAAAGATAAGGCTTAAAACTATATCCATAATGTTTATAATCTACTTATTATGAGTTTAATTCACTTCAGATGTTACTGAAAAAAATAACCAGTCTGCGGTGAGCTTGGCACAGCCATTTTACGCTTTGGCATACGACCAGCTAAATACGAGGCTCGACCTGCCCAAATTGCATGTTTCATAGCATGTGCCATTAAAACTGGATCATTTGCATTGGCAATAGCCGAGTTCATAAGTACCCCATCACACCCAAGTTCCATGGCAATCGCCGCGTCCGAAGCTGCGCCTACACCCGCATCTACTAGAACCGGAATATTTTGCGCTTTGGTGTTTTCAATGATAATGCTTAAATTATGTGGGTTTAATAAACCTAAGCCTGACCCAATCAAGCTACCTAGCGGCATTATTGCCACGCAGCCCATGCTGACTAGCTCTTTTGCCACAATGGGGTCATCAGAGGTATAAACCATCACTTCAAACCCATCTTCAATTAACTTCTGTGCCGCCACTAGGGTTGCAGTAATATTCGGATACAATGTTTCTTGATCGCCCAAAACTTCAAGCTTAACGAGATTATTTCCATCTAAAAGCTCACGTGAAAGTTGACAGGTACGTATAGCGGTATCTGCATCAAAACAACCTGCAGTATTGGGCAAAATAGTATATTTTTCAGGTGAAATAACGTCCAACAGATTGGGTTGATCACGATGCTGACCAATATTAGTACGACGGATTGCCACAGTGACAATTTCTGCACCAGAAGCTTCAATTGCCTCACCAGTTTGTTGTAAGTCTTTATATTTACCTGTACCAACCAATAGTCTAGAAGAAAAAGTACGGCTACCTATTTTGAAGCTATCATTTTGAATGGTTTTGATAGTTGAGAGATTTTCATTATTTAGAGTTTGCATGGTGGTTCCAGCTGTCTTGAGGTAAGTAGAATAGGTGATTTTATTCATAAAATTATTTTAATTACCCTTCCTCAGGGTGATGTTTCATTATTATAGCAAATAAGCACATAATACTGGTTTATTATAGATAGCTAATTGATACTTTTGATTTTTAAAATGATTTATTAATTTTTAGTATGTTGTAACTATTCAAACACAGAAGGCTTTAGACGACTAGATAGCAGACATCCTTTGAGTAATCCTTTATAATCAATAGTAATTAATAGATATTAACAGTCTATGTTCATCGTACTGTTTAAGCATTAGAAAAGACAAGGGTTGGTATATGAATTCATCGAGACAATTGTTATTGGGTACAGGTGTTTTTATTGGGGGCGGCATATTGCTGTTGTCGCTCGTGAAACAAATGGATACTCCAAAAGATAATTTAATAGATAATGCTGTTAAAGTTGAACAAGTCAGCACAGCAGCGAAATCTGATCAGGATCCTTTAACCGCTGATCTTGAAACAGAAGAACGTATTTTGGCTCAAAAACGTCTTGAGCGTGAAAGAAAAATGGCTCAACTTGATCAAAAAACACGTGATTTTTTGACTCAGCAAGAAAGCGCTGAAGCCTTAGCTATGCAAAAGGCACGTTTGGAAAATGAGCAATATACTAGTGGTTCAGCTGAACCAGTTGTAGATGAAATGCCAACGTCACAACTTAATACTTCTGTACCAGTTCCAGTAACGCGCCCAGTGGTAACCGCTCGACCTGTGGAACAAACAGTAAGCACCGCTCAGACGCCAATTCCTAATCAATCACAGACTACAAATCAAGTCTTTAAAGCAAAGACTGAGTCAAGGACCGAACCAAAAACCGAAACAAAGGTACAAGCTGAAGTAGCTTCTTCCAATGCCTCTAACAGTACTCAAAAACACACTGTAAAAAGTGGCGAAGGATTGATTAGATTATCACGTCAATACAATGTGCCGGTTGCCGCTATTTTACAGGCCAACAAGCTGTCTAAGGATTCAAATATTCATGTCGGACAACAAATTAATATTCCTTCAAGCAGTCAGGTAGATCGATTGGTACGAGACTACAATGCAAGGAATAATGTTCAAACTAAGCCGCAGCAAACTCAAGTAACTAGTAATAAGCCTACTTCCAGTTCGAATCAAGCGCCTACCAGTCAGCAAGGTCATCAAGTCAAATCTGGTGATGGCTTAATTAAGCTTGCTCGCCAATATAATGTACCAGTGGAAGCTTTGGCCCAAGCCAATAATATAAGTACCAATACATCGTTAAGAGTAGGACAGAAGATTTCAATTCCGTCGCGTAAGCAAGTAGAAAGGTTACAGCGTGAAGCCCAGAACAAGATATCTGCAGAACAAAACAAGCGTGAAGCACAGCAGCGTTTGGCAGAAGCCCGTCGTAAAGCGGCCAGTGGTGAAGCTAAAGGTACATTTGGGGTGCAGATAGCGCTAGCAGATAGCCAAAGTAAAGCAGATCAGATTGTTAAAGAACTTCGTGCCGCTGGATATCCTGCAACTACCAGTGCAACCAGTAAAGGCGTAAGGGTTGTTGTTGGTCCTGAAAAAGGAAAAGAAGCTGCTCTTGCGCTCAAAGACAAAATTAATGCAGATCCTAAAGCCGACGTAAATAACGCTTGGGTACTTTATTGGCGTTAACTTTAATAACTAAGTATTCTTTATTCTATAACTTATAGCAGTGGTTATGGATGCAGAATTAGTTATAGATCTCATTTTGTTGACACGACACTAGATGTCGTGTTTTTTTATGAGCGTTTATAAATTAGTTAGAGTTATTAGGTGTTAATGAGATAATAGCAGATAGAAATAAGCTTAAAGACATATTTTATTTTAATTGCTACAAGAATATTCTAGAGTGTTAATTTAGCGGTAAAAAGGATTTATAGATAAATCCTGTTTACTATATATGATAAATACGTTTGAGAGAAGGCGGTATGCGTTAGTGGACTTTATGGTATTAGGTGTCATGGTATTAGTCGCACTCATTATTTTGATGAGTATTATTGGTCAACGACGTCACGATACTACAAAACAAAAACCAGTAAGAGGGGATGAACTGCCAATTTGGCCATTTGAAACGATGCCCATTATGACCGATACAGAAGTCTTGTTTTTTGCCAAACTGCAGCAAGCAGTCCCAGAGTATTATATTTTTAGCCAAGTACAGTTGTCGCGCATTATACATCCGAGTGAAGAGGCTGGACAAGATAAACATTTTTGGCTAAATCGCATCTGTCGTCAAAGTGTGGATTATGTATTGGTAGACAAAGATGCTCAAACCACTTTGTTAGCCATTGAGCTTGATGATTGGACTCATGAGAGTGCGACGCGAGTAAAGGCGGATGAGAAAAAAGACAAAGCGTTGGCAAGCGCCGGTATTCCTATTTTGCGATTCCATGCCGAGCGTATGCCTAGTGTATCAATACTACGTCACGACATAAAGACGGTCATAACCAAATATTTTGATTAAGTTGCGATTTTAATTATCTATAAAATTTATGAAGTCATTGTAAGAAATGGATGTCATAAATATTCAAGTTTTATTAACGCTCGTAATACATATCTAACTAAATTCAAACAGGTCTTTCTGTATTTTTGAGTAATATATGAACTAACTAATTTTTATTTTTTGAAATGAAGCTAGTTATTTTTGAAATGACGTTTGAGATGAAGCTAGAATATAAAAAGCTAGGATATATATCATATAAATTTATAATTTCATTGTTTCGATTTCAGCATTGATTTGACTTAAATTTTATGACTAATTTGTTATTTTATTAACTCACCCAGCAAGGACATAATAATGAAAACCACAATAAACCATTCAGATCCTGTTAAAACTTTAGATCAAGTTGCCGGCAATGGCGGTGAACCACAGTATCAAGCTGAAGGCGACATTCCAAATCTAACAACCCAACAAGGTGTTGTTATTTCTGATAATCAAAACTCTTTAAAACGTGACCCACGTGGTCCTACGCTATTAGAAGACTTTGTATTACGTGAGAAAATTACTCATTTTGACCATGAGCGTATTCCAGAGCGTATTGTTCATGCTCGTGGTACGGGTGCACATGGTTATTTTGAATTAACTGAATCATTAGCACAATATACCACCGCTAAAATCTTAACCGAGACTGGTGTTCAAACACCATTATTTACTCGTTTTTCAACTGTAGCAGGTAATAAAGGTTCTAAAGACACACCTCGTGACGTACGAGGATTTGCTGTTAAAATGTATACTTCAGAAGGTAACTGGGATATCGTTGGTAACAACATGCCAGTCTTTTTTATTCAAGATGCGATTAAATTTCCTGATTTGATCCATGCTGTTAAACCAGAGCCTGATCGTGGTTTCCCACAAGCTGCCTCTGCACACGATACTTTTTGGGATTTCGTTTCACTAAGTCCTGAGACTTTCCACAACCTTATGTGGTTAATGAGTGACCGTGCTCTACCGCGTAGCCTTCGCATGATGGAAGGCTTTGGTATTCATAGTTATCGTTTACTTGATAAAGACGGTAAGAGTACCTTTGTGCGTTTCCATTGGAAGCCAAAGTTAGGCGTACAATCGTTAATATGGGATGAAGCTGTTAAAATCTCTGGCGCTGATCCTGACTATAATCGCCGTGATTTATTCGAATCTATTCAAATGGGTGATTACCCAGAGTGGGAATTTGGTGTTCAGTTATTTACTGAAGAAGAAGCTGATAAATTCCCATTTGACCATTTAGATGCTACCAAACTTATTCCTGAAGAATTAGTGCCTGTGAAAATCATAGGTAAAATGGTACTAAACCGTTATCCTGATAACTTCTTCGCTGAAACTGAGCAAGTGGCGTTTTGTCCTTCACATCTGCCAAATGGTATCGACTTTTCAAATGATCCGTTATTGCATGGTCGTTTGCATAGCTATTTAGATACTCAGTTATCACGTTTAGGGTCACCTAACTTCGCTCAGATTCCTATTAATGCGCCAAAATGTCCATTTGCTAGTAATCAGCAAGATGGTCATATGCAAATGCATGTGCCAAAAGGTCGCACCCTTTACGAACCACAAAGTTTAGAGCCAGGTAAACCTCGCGCTAATATCAAAGAAGGTTTCAAATCGTTCGCTGAAAAGTGTGATGATGGCGTTAAAGGTCGCATTCGTGCAGAAAGTTTTGCCGATCATTACAGCCAACCACGTATGTTCTATCGCAGTCAAACTCCAGCTGAGCAAGCACACATTGCAACCGCGTTTGCATTTGAATTAGGTAAAGTTGAAACTGCTCATGTACGTACGCGCACTTTAAGTCATTTGATCAATATTGATCAAGATCTTGCCAACCGTGTGGCTACTGCACTTGGTATGGACCTTCCCGAAGCGGCTAAACCTCAAGCACCTATTCTTGATATGCCTGAGTCTCCTGCGGTTCAAACTATTAGTTTAAGCCCAAAAATGTTAAAAGGTCGTCAAGTCGGCATTTTAGTAGGTGCAGGATCGAAGAAAGCAACTATCGAGAAATATGAAAATGCGGTTAAAGCTGCTGGTGGTAGTGTTAAAATTGTAGCGCCTAGCATTGAAGTCAAACTTGATGACGGTACAACCATTCAAGCTGACGAACGTGTCGCTGGTGCGCCGTCTGTGTTATTTGATGCCGTTGTCAGTATCATCATGCCAGATGTTGCTCAAAAACTTGCTAAAGACAGCTCTACTCTTGACTGGTTTAATGATGCTTTCAATCATTGTAAAGCTATTTCTTACTGCCCGGCTACTGCAGAATTCATCTTAAGTAAACTCCCTATTGAAAAAGATGAGTTTGTAACGCCTCTAGAAGAGTTAGATACCTTTATCGAAAATGCTAAAACTCGTCTATGGGAACGTGAACCTAAGGTTCGTGATTTAGCTTAATTTTTATTAGATTGTGATTAACTGATTATTAATCGTTATTTAGTAAGATAGTCATAATTTAACTTATTAGTAATTATCTAAAACCAGTCATATTTTTATGGCTGGTTTTTTTGATTTTAAAATTCTTTCGCGAATAATAAGTTAAATACTAAGTACACAAAATAATCCTTAAATTTAAAAAGGTTATAATAATTATTGTCATATGAATGTCATATAACGGGAGCATAATTTGATAAATTATATCTTCTAGGAGTAACCTTGTGACTTCATCAACATCTATAGATAGCATATCTCCACATAATGATCCTCGTCCAAAACTTGATAAACGTCCTGGTCTTCTAACAATTATGGTTTTCATAATTGTCCTACTAGGAGGGTTGGCTTATACGTTTATGAATTTGCAGCATGATATACAAAGCAGTTTTGATGCGCCTACTACCATATTGCCATATATATTATTGGGAGTAGCGTTACTCATTGCTTTGGCATTTGAATTTGTTAACGGATTTCATGACACAGCCAATGCTGTAGCCACTGTTATCTATACCCATGCTTTACCTGCACCCTTTGCGGTAGTTTGGTCAGGCTTTTTTAACTTTTTAGGCGTTTTACTATCTTCAGGATTAGTAGCCTTTAGTATTGTGGCTTTATTACCCGTAGAGTTAATTCTACAAGTTGGTTCAGCCAATGGGTTTGCCATGATTTTTGCCCTATTGATTGCGGCAATATTATGGAATTTAGGCACATGGTATCTAGGTTTACCTGCCTCATCATCACATACGTTAGTTGGTTCTATTGTTGGCGTTGGTATAGCCAATGCATTAATGCGTGGCCGAGGTGCAACGGCTGGGGTAGACTGGGCACAAGTTGAAAAAGTTGGTATGGCATTATTGGTCTCTCCAATTGTCGGTTTTGCATTCGCAGCCTTAGTATTTTGGCTCATGAAAAAACTTCTTGCTAAACGTCCTGAACTATTTGAAGCCCCTAAAGGTAACAAGCCACCACCATTATGGGTAAGGGCATTACTAATTTTCACTTGTACAGGTGTGTCGTTTTTTCATGGTTCTAACGACGGACAAAAAGGCATGGGTTTAATCATGTTGATTTTGGTTGGTGTTGTGCCAATGGCCTATGGTCTTAACCATGCTATCTCCAAAGAAGATACTGCTCAATTCTCAGCATTAGCGCAAGTGACCGCACAAGATTTACGCAGCATTGATCCTGCATATGCACAAGCGCATCCTGCTGACCATCGTAAAGTTTTAACCAATTATATTCAAACTAAAGAAATGACTCCTGAATTGGTACCTGCCTTAGCAGATACTATTGAAGATATTGGAGACCAAGTACGCACAGAACCTGATATGAAGCGCTGGGACAGTAAAGTGGTTACTAACGTTCGTAACGATATGTATTTAACTTCAGAAGCAATTAAAAACATTGAAAAACAGCAACCCGATATGTTCGCTGGTAAAACTAAAGAAGACATTGACGGTTTCAAACGTAATATAGATAGTGCGACGAAATTTATACCAACATGGGTAAAAGTCATTGTTGCTTTAGCACTTGGTTTAGGTACCATGGTGGGTTGGAAACGTATTGTGGTCACAGTAGGTGAAAAAATCGGTAAAAATCATTTGACCTATGCTCAGGGTGCTTCAGCCGAATTAGTCGCTATGGCAACTATTGGCGCAGCGGATGTATTTGGCCTTCCTGTATCTACAACGCATGTTCTGTCTTCAGGTGTCGCAGGAACAATGGTTGCTAATAAATCAGGGCTACAAATGTCTACAGTTAAGAATTTAGCCATGGCATGGGTGTTAACTTTACCTGCAGCGATTATATTATCTGGATCATTATTTTGGGTATTTAGTAAGTTATTTTCTTAGAGCCGCCTTTAAATAGAGTTTTAAAGTAAAATAATCCCTATAATTTTAAGCCAGTCATTTAATAGGACTGGCTTTTTGTTTGCACTATTAGTTTTAACTGTAACTATAGCTTTACTTCTCTAAGAGACTAATAGCAATACGATTATTAGGAGATAAAATCCATGCTATCATCAGTTACGATTAACTATTGCTATATAAAGCAGTTATATCAAATTGAACTTATAATCTTAAAGTAGATAAGTATTTCTTAGAAACGCAAAGTTTTAATGGAGCTTTGACTCTATTTTTTAATAAATCAAAAACTTACTGGTCAACATACAGACTTATACTAAGTGGCGACACAGTTTAATATGGCTTGATTATTTTTTGGTAGGGGAAAGGCAATATATGAGTTTACAACAGATCGTAGCAATAAAGGGCTATATTCAAACCACCTATCTTGCAGTTTATCCTGATAAGTTGTTGCTACTAGATGCAGGTTGTTATAGTGATGTTGAGAAAATTATTTCCTATATTACAGAGACTCTAAATCGTCCTCTGGACCAACTTAAACTGGTCATGGTCACTCATATGCACCCTGATCATGCAGGCGGGGCAAAACGTTTACAACAACTAACGGGTTGCCAAATAGCGACCGCAGCACACTACAAGCCATGGTATAACGGTGTTACAGGTAAATTAAGTCATTTAAATGATTTGATGTTAACTTATTATGTTGCCAATCGACAAGGTAAACACTTAACCTATTTGTGGTATAACCCCAAGATGAAAGCGGACTTGTATGTACATGATGGCGATACAATACCTAACTTTGATGATTGGCAAGTGTTATCAACAGCTGGACATACCGACAGAGATATCTCTTTATGGCATAAAGAAACACGCCAGGTATATGTGGCGGACTTAATACTAAAAATAAAAGCTAAATTTGTGTCACCATTTTTAATTACTTTACCTTACGTCTATAGAGAGTCGGTGACAAAAATAAGAGATTTACAGCCAGATACCGTCATATTAGCCCATGGAGGATTTGAGAAGTTAGTGAAGGAAGATTATAACGAAATCATTGCCAAAGCACCTCAGAAACCTCGAAAAATGACGATACTACATAGCATTGGTATCATGCGGTCTCAGCTAAGCTTTGGGCGGAAAAGGGCTCAAACTCCTTAATTATAAATTACTAGGTTTTAACTTAGAGGTTGCCTTATTAAATTTTTGAGGGTTCTTAAGGTTTAAAGGCTGAATAGTTTAAAATACAGTATTTGTCAGCCGTTTAGTAAGCAAAAAAAACCCCGATTACACTATAGTGTAATCGGGGTTTTAGCTATCGCTTCAATATGTGGTGGGCCGACCGCGACTCGAACGCGGGACCAATTGATTAAAAGTCAACTGCTCTACCAACTGAGCTATCGGCCCTGAGTAAGGAGATAGATGAAATCATGTTTCATCAAGAGCGCAAGGAAATTCTTTGTTTTAAACAGAATTTTCAAAAACTCAAATTCCAAACTAGGTTTTAACGTGTTAAAACAGAAAATTAAAATAGTTAATTTTCTAAAGTTTTTATACCTAAGATAGACTAAAACTAAATAAGTCTCTCTATCAGAAGAGGCATATTATACTTATCAGAATTGATATTGCAACCTAAAATTGATAAATAATGTCAATTTTATGACATCAAATCATTAATCTGATTTAAACCTTAAGGGAAAAATAAAACCCCGACTAGATCTAATCGAGGTTTTAGCTTTTACTTCAATATGTGGTGGGCCGACCGCGACTCGAACGCGGGACCAATTGATTAAAAGTCAACTGCTCTACCAACTGAGCTATCGGCCCTGAGCAAAGAAGAAGATGAAATATTGTTTCATCTTGAATCCAAGCTAGGTTTTTAACTATAAATAAAAGAAAATTAATCTAACTTTCTTTTTACATTAAAGAGTTGTTGTATCCCCTTAACGTGAGAGCACATTATACGCTTCAAAAATGAGAATGCAACCCTATATATAAAAATTTTCCGATATTTTTCAAAATGATGTCATTTTAAGATATAACTCCATTACTTGACGCACTATTCATCACAAATAAATTTATCAGACAAAAATTGTTAATCTCTTGATAAGGCTTCGACAGGATTTAACTTTGCCGCATTACGGGCCGGTAAGAAACCGAAAATTACACCAATTAAAGTTGAACAAATAAAGGCCGCGATGATCGAAGTTGGCGAATAAATAACCTTGAAGTTATCGGAGCCTATACTATTGATACCTTCACCGATTGTAAAAGCCAATAAAACTCCTAATCCACCACCCAACACGCACACGAGCACAGCTTCAATCAAGAACTGTTGCATAATGTCACTTTGGCGAGCCCCTACGGCCATACGTACCCCGATTTCATTGGTACGTTCAGTCACTGATACCAACATGATATTCATAACCCCTATACCGCCCACAATTAAAGAGATAATAGCGATAGAGGATATAAGCAGGGTCATAGTGTTGGTAGTCGATTCAATAGTTTGTCGTATTGAATCTGAGTTGCGGGTTCTAAAATCATCAGCGCCATGTCGAGACTCAATGAGATCAAAAATAGCAGATTCAGCAGCACTGGTTGAAATTTGGTTGCCAATGAGAACCACGAAACGATCAATATTTTCGCCGCCCACAATGCGAGACATCATAGTGGTATAGGGCATATAGATAGTAGGGCTGTCATTTGAGGGTCCAAATCCACCCTCGTTAGGTTCTAGTAATCCAATGACACGGCCAGGAACATTGCCAATTAGCATCACCTCGCCTATAGGGTTGTCAACATCTGCAAAAAAAGTCTTTTTGGCATTGTCGTCAATAATGATGTCCTGAGTACGCAAAGCAATACTTTGAGCATCAAATCCTTGACCCATCGCAAGCTTTTCGCCAGTAACTTCTAAATAGCCTTCGCCAACCCCGCTGATGCTGGCCGACTCCTGAACATTACGATAACGCACACTGGCACTGGTATCTAGTTGAGGGCTAACGCTAACTACATATGGCTGATTGCCCACGGCTTTGGCATCATCTGGGGTAAGGTTATGATCATTGTAGGCACGTCTGGGATCCCCATATGGATACCCATCTATCACAGTAATAGTGTTGGTACCCAGTGAGCTGATATTCGATAGAATTTGCTGCTGAGAGCCTTGACCTAAACCAACCACAGAGACCACTGAAGCAATACCTATAATAATACCAAGCATAGTTAACAATGTGCGCATCTTATGTGCACGCATTGCCAATATCGACATTCTAAAAGCTTCAGATAAGCGATCTATAAATGAGCCAAGACTACTTTTTTGTTTTTTTAAGGGTTTGGAGTGATGCGGTGAGGTAGATAGGTTGGCGTCATGGGTAGAGGCTTCGATGCTACTAGGTTCAATATCATTGGTCTGTGACTGCGTAACGTCAAAGGGTTTGAAGTGTTCATTGCGATAATCGGCAATAATATGACCATCTTTTAACTCAATGACCCGCTCTGCCTGCTCAGCAATAGAAGGGTCATGTGTCACCATGATTACTGTATGACCTTGGTTATTTAAATTTCTTAAAATCTGTAGGACATCCTGACCAGACTTACTGTCTAGTGCACCTGTCGGCTCATCGGCCAAAATAATATCACCGCCATTCATAAGCGCTCGGGCTACAGAGACTCGTTGCTGCTGACCACCAGAAAGCTGGCTTGGGCGATTATGAATTTTGTCACCAAGACCTAAATCGGTTAGTAGCTTCTCAGCACGTTGAGCACGAAATTGATTGTCCATACCAGCATAGACGGCAGGTACGGCGACGTTATCGCGCGCATCAATATCACCCAATAAATGATAGCGTTGGAATATAAAACCAAAATGCTCACGGCGTAGTTGGGCTAGCTCATCGGCATCTAACTGTTTAACTGACTTGCCGAAAATAAGATAATCACCATCCGTAGCTTTATCCAAGCAGCCTAAGATATTCATTAAGGTAGATTTGCCTGACCCTGATTGACCAATAATGGCCACCATCTCGCCTTGATAAATGGTGAGGTTTAAACCATGCAAGATACGAATGGTTTGCTCACCGGCGATGAATTCACGAATGAGGTTTGACACCTGCATCACAGGATTTCTACCTGATAAATGTCCATAAGCAGTCTGATGTTGTGACAAACTAGTAGTAGGAGTATCTTCTACCGAAGGCTGTTGGGGTGTGGTCATAATTATGTCTTCAATCTAGGCAAGCATACCCTAAGTTAGCTATGAAATTATGAGCAAGGATAGGGGGGTACAAATTGAGTGGATTACCTATCTTGCCGCAATGGGCGAGGTCGTACAAATAATTTGCAATAAAGTGTGATTATGCGTTCACACTGAATCTTAAAACATTAATTACATACCCGGTGGACGACGACTTTGTTTACCACTAGCTTTGTCACTTGAGTTCTCACCAATAATCACCACTTCTCCTAACTTAAGGCCGCTTAGGATCTGAGCATTTACTCGGTTGTCGATGCCTACTTTGACAGGCCTATTCTCAACACTACCATCACTATTTAACACCTTAACATAAGGGCCTTTGACTGGAGTGGTAGTTTGCTCAGTAGCTGTGCCGCTATTTTCAGTAGAATTGCTTGGTGCATTTGCTTTATTAGAATTTGCTAAATTATTACCAGACCCTTTTTTGATAGCTGCTGAGGGCACCAATAAGGTATTGGCAGCTTTATCAATAACCACATAAACTTGAGCAGTCATATCGATACGAAAACGACGTTCAGGGTTGGGTACTTCTATGTAACCGACATAGTAAATAGCAGAGTCGGTAGTACTGGTATTGCTAATTTGTTCTGGAGCTGGCTCAACTGCTGTCAATACAGCATCGTATTTTTTATCCGGATCACCAATGGTATTAAAATATACTGGCATACCAGCTTTCACATTTATCACATCAGCTTCTGAAATTTGGGCATTGATACGTACCGTGGATAAGTCCGCTAAAGTAACAATGGTCGGGGCAGCTTGATTGGCATTAACGGTGGTGCCTTGTTCAGTAACGACAGCAACCACAGTTCCATCTATTGGGGCACGAATGGTGGTATAACCCAAATCTGTATTTGCGGTATCTAAATTGGTTTGTGCTTTACGCAGGTCTGCTTGATTACTGACAATATTGGATTGAGAAGTAATTAGAGCAGCTTGTGCCGTTTTTATAGCTGCTTTTGCAGCAGTGACACTGGCTTGGGCTTTGTCAACTGTGGTACGAGCATTTTCTAAAGCTTGTTGACTAATGGCATTCATTGCCAATAAAGGACGCAATCTGTCATAGTCAGACTGAGCTTGTTTTAAATCCGCTTCACGACTGGCTAAATCAGCTTGTGCACTCTCCAGGCTGGCTTGACGACTATAATAATCTGCCTGCGCACTTTTTAGACCAGCCCGACTTTGCTCTAAGGTCGCTTGCTGGTTAGATAGGTTGTTTTCTTGGCTTATCTGATTGATTTGGGCAATAAGGTCGCCTTTTTTAACTTCATCACCCACTTTAACGTACAGTTTAGTCACTTCACCTGAGACCTGTGCCCCTACATCTACGGTGTTTAAAGCTTTAACTTTGCCTGAAGCCATCACATTGTTTTCAACATCACCTTTTTGAACAGTGGCTGTTATATAATTTGGCTGCTCTTTTTTGGGCTTGAATTTGTTATAGGCCAATACCGCTAATGCTATAGCAATAAGAGTAATTATTGACCATTTAATAACAGATTTTCGAGTTTTTTGATTAGAAATGAATGCCATAGCGCAGTCCGAAACTTCAGTATAGGTTTATATCAGACCATAATAGTCCAATACTTTGACAAAACTATGTTATTAAGTTTAAGAAAGGTAACATGGGTAAACTATTAATAATAGAAGAATTATAAAAGAGAGCTTGAGTTAATTAACAACTGATTAAAAAAGTGAATTAAGAATCTTAAAATATATCAGGGTAATAAAAGCTATGATAAAAAATTGTTTAAAGTAAACGCTAAATCGACTTTTCACCCCTTAACATAAAGCATTTGAGTATAGATTTATAATAAAAAGGATTAGTATAAGAGCTTACTAGAACAGCTTAATCCCTGTTACTCTAAGTGCCGCTTGTAGCAACAGTTCCCAAGCAGGCTGGCGTACAATACCCTTAACTGCTTTATCACATTGATAAAGGATATCAGGCCATTCGGCAATACTTTGCGCAGTTTGACGTTGACAAGCACCTTGATATAAAGACTGCTTGCTACTCCAAATGCCTAAATTCTGAGAGTTCTCGCCAGCCATAAGCTGCATAACGAGACGCATGTCTTTACTAATGGCCCAAAGCACTAACGGCGTGGGCTCTTCGGTAGCTTTTAACTGTTCAATAATTTTGACTACTTGGGGCGCATTGCCTGCAAGCATGGCATCGGATAAATCAAATACACTATACTGTGCATCACTAACCAAAGCATTTTTTAAGGCTTCAACATCTATATCAATAGTTGTCCCAGTAGCTTGAGTAGCGGTTGAAGTTGCTGTAGAGGCGTCAATAACTTGATGATTGCCAACTGAATTAATAGTGGGATAGGTTTGCGGTGAGTATAGGTATGATAAGCGCCATAAGGCTTGGTAAGCACTAAGAAGATGATGCTCAGTTTGAACCATCAAAAATTGCCAAGCTTCAGGCAATAAATTTAACCCAAATCGAAGAGCTCGTAATGATAAGATCTGTTGGCGCTGATTTTCATTATATAAGTTGCAGTCTATAACATGGCCAAGCTTAGAAAAAGGCAAATACCATTTACTGCTTTTTGAACGACTGTCCAGCTTACCTGTTAACCATAGCACACAGTTTTGATTGGCCCCACTATTGGCTTGAGTCGCAAAACTATGCAGTTCTTCTTGCATCGCTTTATCAGGTTTATGATTACCAGTGACAATAATGGCGCTAGCATCGTCAAATAAAGATAAACTATTAAGCTCACTCAATACGTCTTGCCAAGTCTTAGCTGAGGCTAATTCTATACGCTTTATGGCCAGATTTTGTGCTTTCCAACTGCTGCGCATGGCATCGATGAGCCATTGTTGTAACAATGCCTCATCACCGTGAGCCAACCATAAGCCAGTTAAGTTAGGAGCGTTTGCAGTCTCATTTGAACTGAGTTTTGGGTAGACATTTAAAAAGGTATCTTCCATGGCTTAAGGGTTAGATTCAGTTTCAGAGAATTGTAAGTCTGACGGCACAACTACTGTGACCTTAGAGCTTGAATTCGAATTGGTAACTGGTGCAATACGAGGTAAGCTAAGAGCCACATACTGATCAGCAATACGCTGCGCTAAGTTTTGATATAGCCAGTCTTGAACTTGTCTACCTTGCTTGTCATCAATACTTACTGTGGCTTCGTCGAACTGATAAGTACGCTCAACTTGGACCTTATTTTTTACAACCATAGGCTTATCAGGCTGATCTTTATTATTATTAAATGTTTCGTAAATCACATCGGCAGATAACACTAAGCGTACTTCGGTTAATACCCCAACTAACTCATATCGTCTTAGTTGTACATTTTCGACGCGAATGCTTGATGTAAACTGTTTATCACTGCTGTTAATTTGACGACCAATGTCATCAACCACATTAACGCCAACCGCATTCAATCGCTGTTGCAAAGGCAACTTTAAGCGAAAGCTTATAGGATCGTTTTCATTGATACTAAGGGCGGTACTTTTGACGGCATACGTCATCGGGGAGTCATAACCACGTAGGTGAAAACCACAGCCACTCAGAATCAGTGGAGTAGCCACTAAAGTAGCAGTTAATAGTGCAGTGCCTAAAACACTACACTTATTAGTAAAGGTCTTAACAATCTTAACTGATAGAGTGGTCATGATTTATCCTACTACTACGATGTTAACCAACTTATTAGGCACTACGATTTCTTTCTTAATCTCACCCGTTAAGTACTTAGTTACGCTTTCAACGGCTTTAGCTTGAGCTTTTAATTCATCAGGGTTGCTATTGGGCGCAACTTCCATCTTACCACGCACCTTACCATTAACCTGAATGACCATGGTAATGGTGTCTTGCACTAATGCAGATTTATCTACCTGAGGATAGCTGAGCTCTGTGGTATCAATACCCAACTGATCTAAAATATGTTCTGAAATATGCGGTGCATAAACGGATAACATAATCAATAAAGCGATTAGTGCTTCATGCTGAACCGCTAATGTAGCAGCATTTATTTGTTTATTGTTAGAAGTAAAAGCACCAAGCTCATTAGCCAATTCCATCAAGCTTGAAACTGGTGTGTTTAATGACAAACGGTCGCCTAAATCATTATCAATTTTAGCAATCACTTCATGTGTTTTACGGCGAAGGTTTTTTGCCAAGCTGTCTAATTCATTGTTATCAATTATTGAAATAGCCGGTAAATCTTTGACAGTAATGCCTTGTTCTTGAAGCAACTCAAGGTGTGAAACAGCCTCACGCCATACTTTTTTCAAAAAATTATAAGGGCCTTTTAACGAGTCATCTGACCATTCAAGCGTTTGGTCAGCAGGGGCAGCGAAAAGAGTATATAAACGTACAGTATCAGCGCCATACTGGTCGATTGTGGCTTGAGGATCTACGCCATTGTTCTTAGACTTAGACATCTTCTCAATTTTACCAATGGTCACAGGTTTACCGTCTGACTTTAAGATAGCTTCAATAGGTTGACCACGGTCGTCGTAACTAACGTCGACATCTTCAGCAAAGTAATAAGTTTTACTGCCATCTTCATTGTCACGATATAAGGTACCAGCCAATACCATACCTTGCGTTAATAGGTTTTTAAAAGGTTCATCACCTGATACCAAGCCTTCATCTCGCATTAGTTTATGGTAGAAGCGTGCATATAATAAGTGCATGACAGCATGTTCGACACCGCCAATGTACTGGTCAACGGGTAACCAAGTGTCTGCCGCAGTTTTATCTATCATCTGATTGTTATCATTAGGACTAACAAAACGGGCGTAGTACCAGCTCGATTCCATAAAGGTATCGAAGGTATCTGTTTCGCGTTCAGCAGAACCACCACATCTTGGGCAAGTGGTGTTTACAAACTCTGGGATATTTTTTAACGGATTGCCACGGCCATCAGGCACCACATCTAATGGCAACTTAATGGGTAAATCTGCTTCATCAACAGGAACGTTTCCGCAATATTCACAGTTAATCATTGGAATTGGGCAGCCCCAATAACGTTGACGAGATACCCCCCAGTCGCGTAGACGGAATTGAATCTTACGGCTGGCAAGCTGTTGAGGTTCAAGTTTGGCTAATATCGCTTCAAATGAACTATCAAAATCTAACCCATCAAACTCATCCGAGTTGACTAGTTTGCCACGCTCTATATAAGCGCCTTCATGATCTTCAGGCGTCTCAATAACGGTTTTAATAGGTAAATTGTATTTGCTCGCAAATTCATAGTCACGTTCGTCATGAGCCGGCACTGCCATAACAGCACCTGAGCCATAGCTCATTAACACATAGTTTGCGACCCAAACAGGCACTTCCTCACCGGTTAAGGGATGAGTAACGGTTAAGCCGGTGTCCATACCTATTTTTTCAGCCTTGGCAAGGTCAGCTTCTGCTACTGAGCCTTTTTTACATAGTTCGCAGAATTCAGCAATTTTAGGATTTTGTTCAGCGGCCAATTTGGCTAGGCGATGCTCAGCAGCCACCGCCACATAAGTTACACCCATTAGAGTGTCAGGGCGTGTGGTAAATACATCTAGAGTACTAATGTCATCGCTATTTTTGTAGGGAAAATGAACTTCCATGCCTTGACTACGACCAATCCAGTTGCGCTGCATAGTAATAACGTCACTTGGCCATTGACCTTCAAGTTGGTCTAAATCATCAAGCAACTCATCGGCATAGTCGGTAATCTTAAAGTAGTACATGGGAATGTCGCGCTTTTCTACCGGTGCGCCACTACGCCAGCCTCTACCGTCGATAACCTGCTCATTAGCAAGAACCGTATTGTCTACTGGATCCCAGTTTACTGCCGCTAGTTTTTTATACACCAATCCTTTTTTATATAACTGTAAGAAGAACCACTGCTCCCAGCGATAATACTCAGGTTCACAGGTCGCAAACTCGCGAGACCAGTCAATTGATAAACCCAGTGTTTTTAGTTGATTGCGCATGTTATCGATATTAGAAAACGTCCATTTGGCAGGCGCAACTTGGTTTGCAATAGCGGCGTTCTCTGCAGGCATACCAAAAGCATCCCAACCCATTGGCTGTAATACTTTGTCTCCCTTTAGGCGATAATAACGGCTTAAAACATCAGAAATAGTATAATTACGAACGTGACCCATGTGCAATTTGCCACTTGGATAAGGAAACATAGACAGCATATAACGGGTTTTCACATCTTTAGTGAGGTCATTGCTTACTTCAAAGCGTTTGTCAGCCGCCCATTTGGCTTGTTGTACCGGTTCAATTTCTTGAGGGTTGTAATGGTTAGGATTAACTTGTTCAGTTGCTGTCGTGCTCATAGTAGGCTCTAAGTCAAATGTTTTATCAAAGTTTTAGTGGAAAAATAGTCGTATATTGCGTTAGAAATCAGTTACGATAGCATAGCGTAAATTGACTAAAATTGCGACGGTAGCCGTCAATGTTATGCGACTTCTTAAGGCTTAATTTTCAAATTTAAGCGAATTGATCAAGGTTTTTTGAAGGATAAAAACAATGTTAATAAAATATAATAAAAAGGGGATAAATCGATGTCAGTGATTATTTACGGTATTAAATCTTGTAGTACTATGAAAAAGGCATTTACCAAACTTGAAGATTTAGAAGTTGATTACCAGTTTCATGACTATAAAAAAAAGGCATTGATAAGAAAAGCATTCAACGCTGGGTTGATGAATTAGGTATTGAAAAGGTACTTAATAAACGTGGTACCACTTGGCGTAAACTAAGCGATGAACAAAAACA
>NZ_JAGLBC010000203.1 GCF_018260395.1 Psychrobacter sp. | reverse complement strand
TATCATACTATTTCTTTGAGGGATAGTGCGTAAGTTCTATATTAATGTAATAAATTTCGCTTAGCCTAAGTTGATAGCGTGGTCAAAACGCATTAATTTAATTTTTAACCTTCAACGTAATGGGTAGGATCTACAACGCTAGCATCGCTAAAGCCTCTTCTTCGTAAAGTACAACTGTCACAAACACCGCAAGCACGACCGTAGCTATCAGCTTTATAGCAAGAAATAGTCTGTGAATAGTCGACCCCTAGTGAGCTACCTAGTTCAATAGTTTGCGCTTTTGAAAGTTTTTGTAGTGGGGTTTGAATATGCAGTTTATGTCCTGTCACGCCTGCTTTGGTCGCCAAGTTTGCCATGGCTTCAAAGGCTTGGATATACTCTGGTCGACAATCAGGATACCCAGAATAATCAACTGAGCTAACCCCGATAACAATATGATTTGCATCCGTTACTTCAGCCACTGCAAGCGCATAGGATAAAAATATAGTATTGCGAGCAGGCACATAAGTGTTTGGGATAGCTTGATTATCAATAGCATCCGTATGAGTGGGAAACTTATCTACATCGCCGTCAGGAACGTTCATATCATGATCGGTCAAAGATGAACCACCCAACTGAGCTATATCTATATCAATGATTTTATGGTCCACGCCAGCCTGTTGAGCAATAGTTTTTGCAGCTACCAATTCACTGTTATGGCGCTGTCCGTAATTAAAGCTTACCGCCGTTACTTTGTTATAACGATTCTTTGCCCAATACAAACAGGTCACAGAGTCCAAACCACCAGACAATAGAACAACAGCATTTTGTTCACTGTTGGCTAGATTTTGATTTAAGTTATCTGATTGATTAGAGGAAGATGTTAATGCAATAGTCATGAGTAAAATACCAAATAGTGTATAAGGCTAATGTTTAATACAGCTTATGTATAGAACAACTTACGAAGAAGTTGAAAATCGGTTGGCTCATTAAAGATATAAATGATAAAGATATGAATGGATTTAGCAAATAGGTAATATTCTATCAAATATGGTCAAGGCCTGCGTTTATTTGCGACATTTAAAATAAAGAAGTGCTAGCTATAAACCTGAGATCAGTAAATATATACTAAAGCTCAGCGTCAGTCGAAACGATAAAAGTCCATACCTAAACTATGATGAGCCATGCTTTCATGAACCACCGAAACACGTTGACCACAACCCAGTGCAAAAAATAATGGCAACAAATGCTCTGAGGTAGGGTGTACTTTTTCAATTTCAGGGAATTTACTCCACTCCAAAGCTTCAGGAATATCCGTTTTTAAATGTTTTAACAGCCAAACTCTAAAAGATATTGCAAGATCATCTTCAGTATCAGCATGCCACTTAATAGCGCCTAAATTATGGGTGATATTGCCAGAACCAATGATTAATATTTGCTCTTCACGTAGTTTTGAAAACAAGCTCCCCAATTGATAGCAGGCATAGGCATCAAAGTAGTTGGGTAATGAAAGTTGTACTATGGGTATATCAGCTTTAGGATAAAGATGCATCAATGGAGCCCACACCCCATGATCTAGAGGTCGCAATGGGTTTAGACTGTTTATTACTCCCATCTTATTGAGCTGAGTTGATAAAGATTCAGCAAGTTCTGGCGCACCTTTAGCAGGATATTCGATACGGTGTAAAGCCTCATCAAAACCTGAGAAATCATGCCAGGTTTGAGGCTGAGCATTACTTGCTATTTCTAAGGATCCGGTTACCCAGTGTGCTGACATGATTATAATAGCTTTAGGCGTGGGTAAGTTTTGACCGGTACGTGCTAACGCATTGGTAGTAGTGTTTTTTTCGAGTGCCAAAGTTGGCGCACCATGTGATATAAACAGCGCTGGTAAGGTTGCCAGTGATTGTATCGAGCGAATATTTCGCTTAACGTTGAAAGTCGTCACTGGCTCGAAGCTAGTAAGCGGAGTCACTGCAACAGGTGCACTGAAGGTTGAGCTGTGGGTATTTTTTGAATATGTCATAAGGTATTTATGGGGGCCTAGCGTTTTTTTTAAAGTTTTTGAATATAGGTAAAAAATATAGGTAAAAAAATAAGTAAAAAATATGAAGATTTTAGAAAACCAGCCCTTTTGTTAACTTATGATGAGCTAAGCGCTAAACTTTATGGGTGATCCAATCATTAACGAGCCAATCTGATTGATAAGTTTTAAAGAATACTTAGTTGCCCCGATGATAAGGGTGATTGTTATTAATGCTCATGGCACGATAAAGCTGCTCCATAAGAACCACTCGAACCAAAGGGTGCGGCAAAGTTAGTGGCGATAAAGACCACTTAAAGTCAGCAGATGCCAACACTTCTGGTGATACTCCGTCAGGCCCGCCAATTACTAATGCTACATCATCACCGACTTGCATAGCTTCACTTAGCTTATCTGCCAATTGTTCAGTAGACATCATCTTACCTTTAACATCCAATACCCATAGCTTTTCACGTGGATTATTCTGATGCATGGCCAAAAGAATTTTGCCCTCTGAGTCTCGATATTGTGCCAAATTAGCATCTGAAGGGCTTTTCGCTCTTTTGGCTGCTGGCAAGTCTAAAATATCAGTGCTAAGCATGGGTTGAATACGTTTATGGTATTCATTAAACCCAGTATCGATCCACTTTGGCATTTTAGTACCGATACTTAAGATTCTTAATTTCATATAATAGAGTACCTATTAATACAAGAGAAATGATCTGTAACATATATCAGTTAATAATTAACAGTTTAGCTCGTTAAATAGTCATTTTTTGAAAAGTTCAACCACCATTAAAGTGTTGAATAGAATCTAAATGTCAACCTAGAATCATTTAATTTGAAACCTTTGCACGATAAGAATAAACCATCCCTAAATCTCAACTTTCACTAAAAA
>NZ_JAGLBC010000026.1:3787-22119 GCF_018260395.1 Psychrobacter sp. | reverse complement strand
TGAGAAATTTGGCTTTAAAAGATAATACTTCTAATTAAAGTTAAATGATTACTTATAATTAGATGATTTAGTTAAAACTAAATGCTTCAGGTAAAGTTAAGTGATTTAGGGAATATTATGTTATCCACAAAAGCTCTAATAGTAGTTATGTTTTCAAGTAGTTTTTTACTTGGTAGTAGCGCACTATTACAAGGCTGTCAGGGTATTGAAAAAATTATTAATAATAATAAAAGTCAGCAGCTCTTAGAGAATAAATTAATGGTTAGTACTTCTAACTTAGCCAATTATGATTGGAAACTAAGCGCTGCTAAAGATAAAAACGAACAGCCTTTAGCTGTTTTAGATCGATTAAATGACCAAGTATCAGTAAATTTTAATTTATACAAAGGTCAGCAGCGAATAGGATTTACTGTAGGCTGTAACCGCATGGGTAGCAATTTTTCTTTATCCAAAAATGTGCTAAAACTTGGTAATATTTTTAGTACTGAAATATATTGCCAAGATTTAGATTTAGCGGAGAAGAAATTGAATCAATTGATGGCTACTGAAAGTAAAGTCAGTATCGAACCAAAAGTCAATCAAATTAAAATGAGTCAGCAGTTTGTCACTGGAGAGACGTTGATTTGGGATGGCAGACCTACTGCTGAAGTTAGATATAACCAGCAAGGCGATATTATCTTCTGGGAAGTTTCACATGAGCTTCAGACATGTCCAGCTACTAACCTTAAAAATTGTCTTAAAGTAAGACCCGTTTACTACGATACAAAAGGCTTAAAGCAAAGTGTTGGTGATTGGAATATTTTTGTAGATAAAATTGATGGTTATAAACACGATAGTAGGGTGAATACTATTTTGCGTTTAAAGCGTTTTATAATAGATCCAGTAGACGTAAAAGGTAAACAGTTTGTATATGTTTTGGATAGCATAGCGGAAAGTTTAGTTGCTGAATAAATTATAGCTACTTAATTAATTTTAGCTTCTTAAATGATATTAGCTTATTATTTATTGCTTAGTTCTTGATAAATACTATTTTAGACCAGCTAAGTCTTCTTCAGTTAAACGCCAGCGACCTTTTTTCTTCGAAGCACCTCTACCTCGTAAGGTAGTATTCATCAAAAGCTTGTTCATTGAATGACTTGAATGCGCGTGACAAATAGCGCAAGCCAGCCCATCGGCAGCATCTTGTTGCGGCGTAACATCTAATTTGAGAATACGGCATACCATTTCTTGAACTTGAATCTTATCAGCAGCACCATAACCACAGACAGACTGTTTGATTTGTCGGGCAGTGTATTCAGACACTTCTAAATCTAAAGCTACTAAAGCTGCTATAGCTGCGCCTCTAGCTTGGCCAAGTTTAAGCGCTGAATCAGGGTTTTCAGCCATAAAGACTTGCTCTACAGCTGCGTGAATGGGTTCTTCGCTGTATTTTTGATGATATTGAGTAATCCGGGTTATACCATTGAATATGCGTTTTAGACGTTCTGGCATTTCTTTAGTATCTGTTTTAATGGTACCTGCATCCAGATATCTTAGAGTATCTCCCTTTTGATGAATAATTCCGTAACCGGTCATTCTTGAACCAGGATCAATACCAATAATTATTGCCATAATAAGTTAAATTATCCTACAAGTTATCGAAGTTTTTTTAAAGTACTTAGGTTATGGGTAAAACTTAAGCTAAATACGAGTGCTTTTCATCAACAAAATTCAGTTTATATTTGATAGTATAGCAAGCCGTCCCCATATATCTAATACATATTAAATTTTAGTTAGTTTCAAATTCAAAATAGGACAATATTATTATGGGTCAAGTAGTTGGCTTAGCCATCGTATGGTTTATCATTGAAATGCTACTTTGGTATTTAGTAGCTCAATTTATCAGCGGTTGGTGGGTATTTTTCTGGTTTATCATAGCAGCTGTGATTGGGTTAGGTTTAATACGTCGTAGCATGACTACTTTAAACCCTATGGCGCAACAAATGAAAGCAGGGGGAATGATGAATCCATCGATGCGTCCTCCAGAGAATAAGCTTGTTAAGACGATAGCCATGGCAGTTGGGGGTTTATTATTACTTATACCGGGTATTTTATCTGATATATTGGCATTATTGGTTGTCCTACCTCCTGTGCAAAAGAAATTAAAAGGAATGGCCAATAACTATGTAATGAACAATCAACAAAAGATGATGCAAATGATGGCCAAGCAAATGGGTGGTCAAATGGGCGGTCAAAACCCATTCGGTGGCATGGGTGTTGGCGGCAATCCTTTTGGTACTAAAAATCCATTTGAAAACAAACCAGATGCCAAAAATGCAAATCCATTTGGCAAGGTATTTAAACATAACACCACGGTTGATGGTTCAGCTAAGACTGTGGTTAAAGATGTGAAGAAGTTAAATAAGCCAGCCAATGATGAATAAATTTAGATAATTATAAATTTATATAATTGTTTACTAGTCAAGTTAGTGGACTACAAGGCTGAAGAATAAATAATTAAAAAATAAAACCCTTTTACTGATAGTAAAAGGGTTTTTTTGAAGACTTATAAAAAATAAATATAATATATTTCATAAGCCATTAAAGAATGTAGAACCGAAGTGCCGCTGTAAGATGGTGACCCATGAACCGTGAAGTTCAGGGCGGATGTGTCACTGTTTCTTAAGGTTTCCTGAGTCACTGCAAGCAGTGCAGGCATACACAATAAAACAATAGATAGCACATCCATTTAATGCATTATCGGCTCAGGGAATAACATCCACTGGCAAGCACTTCAGAGTTTGTAAATATTAACCAATTTTTGATTAAGTTGCAAATCTAAAGCGATGTAACATTGTTATATAATTTTACGGTTTGTTAAAAGTATCAATAGTAATCATGGCTATTTTAATTTTTTGTTGGATGGTTCATTGATAGTAATTAGTCATAGTATCTAATTTTAGCCCTTATGCATCATGTGTTTTTAATCTTCCATTATAGTTAAACTGTGTAATGTGATAGACTTATGCAATAAATTTTTTCAATTTGAAAAGTTTAAATTCAATTCAATTTTTATTCATAAATACTATTTTTTTGAAGATATTGTAATAATACTGGAGATAAATTACATGGTAGCAGCAGATAGCAATAAAAAAACCCCACATGTTCTAATGATTTTAGATGGATTTGGATATCGTGAGGACGAGCAGGACAATGCAGTAGCTGCTGCTAATACACCTAATTTAGATAGTATATTAAAAAAATATCCGAATGGTTTAATTTCTGGGTCAGGTGAGGATGTAGGTTTACCTGAGGGTCAGTTTGGTAATTCTGAAGTTGGACATATGAATCTAGGTGCAGGTAGAGTACTGTTTCAATATTCTACTCGTATATCTCGTGATATTAAAAATCGTGACTTTTATAAAAATCCAATTTTATTAGGTGCACTTGAAGCAGCCAAGGAGTCAGATGGTAATATCCATATCATGGGCTTACTGTCAGATGGTGGGGTACATTCTCATCAAGATCATATTGAAGCTATGTGCCATGCAGCGGTCGTTCATGGTGCCAAAGGGGTATATGTACATTGCTTCTTAGATGGTCGTGATACGCCGCCTAAGTCTGCTGACAAATATATTAAACGTCTAAAAGATTATTTGTCCAATCTTAATAGCTACTATGAAAGCAATGTTCAAATAGTTAGTATTATTGGTCGTTATTTTGCTATGGACCGTGATAACCGTTGGGATCGGGTACAAAAAGCTTATGATTTACTTACTTTAGGTAAGTCAGAAAGAATGGCAACTCGAGCAGATGGTGCAGTACAAGCCGCCTATAAATCACGTGAAACTGATGAATTTATTAGCCCGACCAATGTGATTGAACATGGGGAAACGCCTACTACCATTGATGATAATGATGCGGTTATTTTCATGAATTTCCGAGCAGATAGAGCTCGTGAGTTAAGCCAAGCTTTTGTGTTACCTGATCATAAATTTGTTGGATTTGCTAGGAAGAAGCAACCTAAGTTATCCGCATTTGTCATGATGACTCATTATTCAGATGAGTTGGCAGCAGATCCCAAGACTTCAGTTGCTTATGAACCTACGACTTTACACAATACACTTGGTGAGTTCTTGCAAGATCATGATAAAACGCAACTTAGAATCGCTGAAACTGAGAAGTTTGCACACGTGACTTTTTTCTTCAGTGGCGGCAAGGAAGATGAGTTCAAAGGTGAATCACGTATATTAATTCCTTCTCCAGATGTTGATACTTATGATTTAAAGCCTGAAATGAGTGCGCCTGAAGTCACTAATAATTTAGTAGAGGCTATTGAATCTGGTAAATATGATGTGCTAGTAGTGAACTATGCTAATGGTGATATGGTGGGTCATACTGGAAATTTTGAAGCCGCAATTAAAGCGGTTGAAGCTTTAGATGTTGCGGTTGGTAAAGTTGCTGAAGCTATAGAAAAAACCGGTGGTCATATGCTTATAACCGCAGATCATGGCAACTGTGAACAAATGCAGGATTATGAAAGTGGTCAAGTGCATACTCAACATACTACTGAGCATGTTCCCTTAATTTATGTGGGTAATAAAAAGGTTAAAGTTCGTGACGGCGGCAAGTTAAGTGATGTAGCACCAACAATTTTAGAGTTAATGGGTCTTGAGATACCAGATGAGATGACAGGTATTGATTTGTTAGTGGCTGCTGAATAGTTATTGGCAACTATAGTATAGTTATGTTGGTCACATTAATTTCGTTGGTTAATATATTAATAGTAGAGTAAGCGATGAAGTTTGATCATCCTAGTAACTTATTGAATGACCAAGGTGCCTCTAGACTTGATAAGTCTCGATTTACTATGTCAAATAAAATTATATTTAATTACATGATGACAAGTTTAGTTAAGGTCAACCATGTTGCTGGACTGACTATACTTTCTTTAGCTATAGCATTAAGTGGTTGTTCCTCCATGGGGCAATCCCAATTATCAGTTAAGAATGAAAGCAAAGTTAAACCTACCATTTCTCAATCTAGAACATATACTCAGCCTACTTCTGCAGAAGCCAAGAAGCTAACTAGTTTATCTAATAGTGCCTATAGTTCAAATATAGCCAATAGCGCTCAACAATCTGATGAAGTCTGTAACGAAAATTGTGAAGATATTGATGCAGTCCCACAACCTGATCAAGATATCCAAAGTTATGAAGATATAGATTCACAGCCTGCTTATATAGATAATGAAGATGACGATAATGAAGTTGATGATGTAGAGGATGAAAGGTTAGGGGTAGAACATGTTCCACTTAATGCTATATCTCCTCAAACATTACAGGCCTTTGTTGAAGTTGTTGATATTATTCGTCATGATTATGTGCGACCTGTTAATGATGAAATATTATTTCAACAAGCAATAAGTGGTATGTTAGAAAGATTAGACAAGCATGCTGAATATTTAACCCCAGAGGATTATGATAATCTACGTAGTTTTACAGATGGTGAAATAGACCAAGTAGGCCTTTTGGTTAAATATAATCCCTTCTTGCGTGTTTGGGAAGTCACATCAGTGTTAAATCAGTCTTCAGCTAAGCAACAAGGTATTATGGTTGGCGATAGATTGATAAGTGTAAAAAATGTAGCACTAACTGGGGACATGACGGAACAAGATGTACAACAAATGCTATCTGGCATTGCAGGTTCAAAAATTGAAGTGACAATCACCAATTCTCAAGGCGGTGACAGACGAAATATTAGCTTACAACGCAATCTTGTTGCCGATAATAACTTAACGGTCTCAGTCAAAGATAGCATTGCTATTATAAGGTTACCAGTATTCCAAAATGGCTCAAAAGATAAGTTAATTGAAGCCTTGAAGCAAACTGGCGTTGCTATAACTGGAGTAGTGATTGATGTTCGCAATAATCCTGGTGGTGTGTTGTCTTCAGCCATTGATATCGCTAGTTTATTCATTAAAAACAAAGATCTGATTCAGGTGCGTAATCGTACAAATAATGGGCAGATCATAAAGTCTAATGGCACGCCTTATTTAGCAGATTTACCAGTAGTTATTTTACAGAACCGTTATTCAGCTTCTGCATCTGAAGTGCTGGCAAGTAGCTTTAAGAGCAATAATAGGGCAACTATCATGGGTGAACAAAGCTTTGGTAAAGGCACCGTTCAAGAAGTTATCCCGCTTGATTCTGGCGGCGGCATTAAGTTAACGGTAGCTGAATACCGTAGTGCTAAGGGAGAGCACATAGACGGTATAGGAGTAAAGCCTGATATCACTTTATACCATGATGGTTCAGATTGGCAACAACTAGCCGTTAATTTGCTATTGTCTAAAGATAGACCATTGGGTATTAAGTTCGATACTAAATTTGGTAATGATAGAATTTTAAACGACTATTAATACTATGTAAATTTAAACTTTAAACATACAATGATTATCAATAAACATAGACTATTTTAAGCTTCTATTTTTAAGGAGTAATTAAACCGTGACGCATAGCCAAATGAGTTAATTTAACATCACTATCTACACCAACTTTTTCAAATATACGGTATCGATAAGTGTTGACAGTTTTTACACTAACGAACAGTTGATCGGATATTTGTTGTGGACTTTGACAATTGACCACCATCATAGCGACTTGTTTTTCTCTTTCACTCAATCTATCGAAAGGTGACTCTTCCTTGTCGGTTAAAAGCATATCTGCTAACTGTTCAGCTACATCGCTGCTAAAATATTTACTACCTTGATAGACTTTTTTAATCGCTTTTATCATCTCCTCAAGAGGTGTACCTTTTGTAATGTAACCATTAACTCCTGCCTTAAGAAGCATTGAGGGATAAGGTTGAGAAGACACGCTACTGACAGCTAGAATTTTGACTTTATCATCAAATTGTCTCAAGCGTTTTGTAGTTTCTACTCCTCCAATATTTGGCATGTTAACATCAAGAAGTACTACATCTGGAGCTAGCGCCTTAACCATTCTAATTGCGGTTTCACCACTATCAGCTTCTCCAATGACTTCAATATCTGCATCATCAGTAAGCATTCTACTTATGCCCATTCTTACTAAATCATGGTCATCGACCACCAATACTTTAATCATATAATTTTCCTTATCGAACTTATTAAACTTTAATATCGATAAATTTATGTTACTGTAACGTAAAAGAAATGTTTTGAATTGCCAATTTTTCTTAAAGCTACTCCTTTATGAGTATTTAGCACTTAACGCCTCACTTTAATGATGTTAAGATAAATATGAAATAAGCAATTTTTAGTATAGATATGGTTTCAAGAGTTATAAATTAGTACTAATATCTATTAATATTAAGCATCTTTCTTTTAATTTATAATTTTTCACGAACTTAAAAAACAGTATTTAAACATAAAACATTTTTAATAATGAAATATCTGCTGTGTAAGATATTTTTATTAAGTTGCTTATTCACTATGTTGTTATCTATAAAGTTATTAGACTATTTACATCATACCTTTAAATGATCAGATAGTTAATTATTCTTTTAATTCATATTACATGCATTATTTTCGACTCAATTGGGATGACATATGAGCATAAATAAATCTTTCAACAAATCTTTTATCTTCGTTTGCGTCGCATTGGGTCTAGGTACATTAAGTTCCGTTTCTAATGCTGCATTAACTATTGTAGAACCTAGTAAAACTGGAACTTCTAAAATCCAATGGGGAAATGCCGGGGGTTTGTCAGAAGCTCGAAATATCATGTATTCTAATCCCGGTTTTACAAATACCCCATCTACCAATTATTCAACCAATAACTATTCAAGTCCTTCTAGTTATTTGGATAGATTACCTATTAATGCATCATCTCGAGGTGTTATCGTACTTGACGTTGCAACTGGCAAATCACTTTACGAAAAAAATGCAGATATAGCTCGTCCTATTGCCTCAATCAGCAAACTAATGACAGCAATGGTAGTGCTTGATGCTGGTCTTGATATGCGACAAGAAATCAAACTTGAACCCGAAGATTTTGTTGGTCCTAAACGTGCCAGCTCACGCTTAAAGTCTGGCGATCGTATGAATCGTGCTGAACTACTGCTAATGGCTTTGATGAAATCAGAAAACCCTGCTGCTAAATCTCTCGCTAGAAATTATCCAGGTGGCTACGATGCTTTTATACGTGCGATGAATGCTAAAGCTCGTTCTTTAGGCATGAATAGCGCATTTTTTGGTGATCCAACAGGTCTCGATAAGCGTAACGTAGCTTCACCTGCTGATCTGGCTAAAATGGTTCAAGCTGCAGGTCAATATGAAGTAATACGTCGTTTCTCTACTACAAAAGATTATGATTTCTTAGTGGCTAATTTTAGCGATGGTGATCGCACGTATCCAGCTAACAATACCAGTAAGTTAGTTCGTAGCGGCAACTATCCTATTGGCATCTCAAAAACGGGTTTTATTAATGAAGCAGGTCGATGTGTGGTTATGGAAACTCAAGTAAATAATCGCCCTGCTATTATTGTTATACTGGGAGCTGACAGCTCGAATGACCGCTGGAATGATGCCGAAAATATACTTGAAAACTTATCTTTACGTCGTACTATTTAATCATTAGTAATTGTTTGTTATCTATAATAAATAAACTAATTAAATGTAGATTTAATTAATTAATCAATAAATCGTATAAAAAAAAGATTGCACTTAGTGCAATCTTTTTTTTGATCTATTTAAAATCTCTATGCTAACTAGCAAATTTTGAGAGGAGTTTAGGTTTTAGGTAAAAGTAAATAATTTTATGAGGCATGTTGCATGCATAATGAAGCATAAGGAACAGCTTGCAATCTTTTATCTTCAATATCTTCTCCACAAACTGTACACTCACCATAAGTACCGTTCTCAATACGACTTAAGGCATCATTAACATAATTTAAGCTTTGTTTGGCTTCTAACAATAACGTTTTTCGCATTTCATTATCGCGCATAGAAATAGCCTGATCATCCCAGTGCTCATTTAAATCATCTTGAGGGTTATAAATATGATCTTCAATTTTTTCAATGCGATCTTGATATTCTTGTTTTAAGTCTAATAGACGTGCTTGGGCGTCAGAAAAATCTCTACTCATATTATTCTCCATAAATATAATCAATACATTAAGTGTTCTAAACTGCGATTAATTAATAATGAATTTAAAAGCTTAATTATGATATCAATCGTTACTTATGATATTAGGGCATTAGTAGGGATTTTAAAGGTTGAAATTAACTTCTAATCTCATAAATTATTGAAAGTTTAAATCACCTAAATCAATTGTTTTAAGGGCTTACAACTAGTTAAATTTATATCATAATGCCATTAATTTAGGTAAACAGAGTCAAAAATACTTCAAAAAATATGATAAAATTCGTTCAATTATTTTATTTTAAACACCAAAAAAACTAAAGTAAGATCCGTCTTATTTCGATAACAAATTAAGGGCAAATACATGAATTTCGCTAGAATGGAAAACCAAGATTTAACTGCAAAAACTGTCTTAATCCGTGAAGACTTAAACGTGCCCATTCAAAATGGGATAATTTCTAACGATGCTCGTTTGCAGTCAAGTTTGCCTACTATTAAGCTCGCACTTGATAAAGGGGCAGCAGTTCTAGTATGTTCACATTTAGGTCGCCCTATCGAAGGTGAATTTGAAGAAAAGTATTCTATGCAGCCTATTGCTGATTATTTGAGTAAACATTTAGGTCAGACCGTAACGCTAAATAAAGAGTATGCAGAAAAAAAAGTCGATATTAAACCTGGTGAAGTAGTGCTATTAGAAAACGTTCGCTTTAATATTGGCGAAAAGAAAAATAGTGAAGCATTATCACAGCATTACGCTGATCTATGCGATGTGTTTGTAATGGATGCTTTTGGTACAGCGCATAGAGCTCAAGCTTCTACAGAAGGAGTCATTCAAGCTGCCGCTAAAGCTGGTAAGGTTGTTTGTGCAGGTCCTTTATTGGCTGCCGAGTTAGATGCATTAGATAAAGCTTTGCATGCACCTAAAAAGCCATTAGTCGCTATCGTTGGTGGTTCGAAAGTTTCTACCAAACTTGACGTTTTAATAAGTCTTGCAAAAATATGTGATCAAATTATTGTTGGAGGTGGCATTGCAAATACCTTTATTGCTGCCAAAGGCTACTCAGTAGGTGCGTCACTTTATGAAGCAGAGATGATTGATACTGCTAAACAAATTATGTCAAAGACAGAGATTCTATTGCCTAAAAACGTGGTGGTGGCGGATAAAAGTCAAATCAACTTCGACGATTTCATCAACTCTTTACAATCAGCAAAACCTATGGTCAAAAGCATTGATACAGTAGGTGAGAATGATATGATTTTGGATGTCGCTGCTGAAGGATCAGAGCATATTTTTGCTGCAATCAAGAACGCGGCTACTATTTTATGGAATGGTCCAGCAGGGGTATTTGAAGTAGATGCCTTTGCAGAAGGTACACGTTTATTGTCTGAAGCAGTCAAAGACAGTAAAGGTTATTCTATTGCTGGCGGTGGCGATACTTTAGCTGCTATCCATAAATTTAAGGTTGAAAATGGTGTTAGTTATATGTCTACAGGTGGCGGTGCTTTCTTAGAATTTGTAGAAGGTAAGGTATTACCAGCAGTATCAGCTTTAGAAAAATATAGCACTAAATAAAGTAAATAATATTTGAAATGATTAAATTTATTTAGATAGTTCAATATATAAACTAAAGCTAACTTATGTAGTATTCAGTTCTAATTGAACAGTTAATCTCCTAATTTATCAATAAGTTAACTTATTATGATTTGATATTGAGATATATTTCGATATAGTCTTAATATTTAATTTAAGTTTACTTATTTTAGGATTACTTATTGCTACTTGTGTTTTTAATTACTAGCAATTAGAATGCACAAAATCCAAATATTACCTATTGTGAGGAGTTCACATGTTATACCGTAACCTTTTAATTGCTGGTATTGTTACGAGTGTCGTTGCTATCACAGGTTGTAGCAAGAAAACTGAACAAGCTGCTGATGCAGGTAATGTTGAAGCTGCAGCTGAAAGCGCTGGTCAAGATACTGTAGATAATGCTCAAACGGCTGGTGCAGTTGCGACTGGCGCGGCTATAAATGCTGGTGAAGCTATTGCAGATGGTGCTCATTCAGCTGTTGAAGGTACTTCAAACGCTGTTTCAAATGGTTCTGAGGCTGTAGCAGAAGGTACTAATAATGTTGTTGACAATACAGCTGAACACGCTGCAGTTGATGAAGACCAACAATACTAATTCGTACTGTTGATAAATTCGAAGCGTTAATAATATAGCATTAATTATATAGAAGCTGTTTTGATTATTATTCTACTATTATCAATATCAATCAAAGCTCTGATTATTATCGGAGCTTTTTTTATTGCCCTTTTTATTTGCTATAATCAAGTTTACTTTTTTATTAGAGAATTAAAATATTATTATGATAGGACTTATTGAAGGTAGAGTTTGTCATTTATCAGCACCTGTAGCTTGTATCATGACAGCGTCTGGTGTTGGATACGAAGTTGAGTTGCCTTTGCCAGATTTTTGCCAATTACAACTCGATGTCAATGTTGCAGTATGGACTCACCTACATGTCCGTGAAGATGCACAATTGTTATTTGGATTCATTAAGCACCAAGAAAGGGATGTGTTCAGACAACTTATCCGCATTAATGGTGTTGGCGCGAAAATGGCATTAGCAATGATGTCTACTATGTCAGCTTCGGAATTAAAGTATAACGTTGAAAATGATGATGATTTGGCTTTAACTAGGGTGCCGGGCATCGGTAAAAAGACTGCTCAAAGATTATTGATCGAGTTAAAAGGTAAGTTTGACAATATTGATAGCAGTAGTGGTTTATTTGATGAGTATGATGAACCCATTAAAAATATAGCCAGTAGTGAAGCGGTAATTGTGGCAGAAGTTGAATCAGCTTTGGTTAGCTTGGGTTATCGTGATAAAGAAGCTCAAAATGCGATTAAAGCGGCTAGAGCGACAGAATCTGGACAAGCTCTGGTCGATACTCAATCATTGCTGAAACTAACTTTAAAACAGCTTTCAAATTTTTGAAAAATTTAACATCAATTTAAAGATTAAGGTTTAAGTTTATTGAATTAAATCTATTATATTACTAAAAGCGCTTCCAATATCTAGAAGCGCTTTTGAATTATTATCCATTACATAGCTGTTAACAACGAAGTTCAGCTTAGAGCTGATTTAATCAAACGAGTTAGTTTTTCAATAAGTTGATCTGTCTCTTCACGTTTTAGATTTAGTGGCGGCAATAAACGTATTACATGGCTACCCGTAATATTTATAATTAGTTTTTCTTCGTCCCGAGCCTTATCTACTAAATTACTACAGTCTGTTGATTCTGGTAAGACAACACCAATCATCATACCGTGCCCCCGTGTAGTAACCCCATAGTCCTTTAAATCATGGCTTAAAGTGTGTTGGATGTGATTACCCTCAGTTACCGCGTTTTGCATGATGTCTGTATTAGTTAAAATATCATAAACGGTATGTACCACGCGGCTACCTAAAGGTGTGCCGCCATAAGTGGAGCCATGGCTTCCAACTTGTAACAAGTCACGAGCACGACCACTAACCATACAAGCGCCAATAGGGAAACCATTGCCCAAACCTTTGGCTGTAGTTAACACGTCAGGCTTAGCATTACTATGTTGATAAGCAAAATACTTACCAGTACGGCCGTTGCCAGTCTGAACTTCATCAAGCATAAATAACCAGTCTTGTTGGTTACATAAATCCTGAACTTGTTCTAAGTAGTTAAAGCCGTCTTTGGCAGTATTCAATCCACCTTCGCCTTGAATTGGCTCAAGAAAAACAGCGGTAATCTCATTATTTTCTAGTGCTGCAAGTTTAATAGCCTCAATATCGCCAAACGGCACACGAATAAAATCTGAATCAAGAGTAAAGAAGCCTTCGCGAGCTTTAGGATTGGCCGTAGCACTAACAGTCAACAAAGTACGTCCATGGAAGGACTTTTCCATAACAATTACTTTAGGTTTTTTAAAACCTTTTTTATATCCATATAGACGAGCCATTTTTAAAGCTGCTTCATTGGCCTCAGCGCCACTATTTGCAAAAAAAACACTGACCATGCCAGCAGCAGTGCACAAGGAATGCGCTGCTTTTTGTTGCCACTCAATGTGGAATAAGTTACTGGTGTGGACTAAAGTAGCGGCTTGGTCTTGAATAGCTTCAGTTACACTAGGATGACAATGACCTAAGCCACACACTGCAATACCAGTTAAGGCGTCTAGGTAAGCTGTATTGTCAGCGGTATAAAGCCAACTGCCTTGTCCACGAGTAAAGCTTATGGGTTGAGGGCTATAGGTTGGCATAATATAGGAATGCGTTGCTGACATAATGAATCCTTACACAATTGGTATTAAGTTATGGTTATATTTTTAGATCAACAAATTTTAGTATTTGTTAGTATCAATGAATTAAAATAGCTTATATTTTTAAAACTCGCAATCAATGATTAAAATCATCAGAAAAAGGCGACTCTTCAGCGGCTACACGATATTCTTCATTAGCCCAAGCACCTAAATCGATTAACTTGCAGCGATCACAACAAAAAGGTTTGTAAGGGTTGTTCTGCCAGACAGTAGGCTTATGGCAGGTAGGACAGGGATATTTTTTTTGAGTTGAAATAATGTTAGATATATCGGCAGAGTCGGTCATATTTAAAGTCTTAGAGTAGGGAATTTGCTAAGTTGGATTAAGGTTACAGTTCACCATGTTTAATTATCATAGAATACTTAATTAGACGAATTTCATAAATTAAGTTAGCTAAAATAGTCAATATATTTTGATAGAATGTGGTTTTTTATTAAAGATAAATGAATTTTGATTATAGCATGTGCGATTTTACATTAATGGTAATTACTCAAACATATCTTTATCGAATTTTAGCTAAATAAATTAATATCTTATGAATTCTATGCTGTAGTCTTAGGTTTCGATTATTCAAAGATGATAATATAGGGATGATTTTGATAACTATTTCATCCTGATTAAGGGGCATACAAATTACAATGTCAGCGTCGAATCCATCGTCCTCTAAATTGACTCTAAGTCACAATAAGAAAAGGCTATTTAAGCCTGAAAAACTTACTGCACCTAGAAATTTTACAATTCCAAATTTCGTCTCTAACAGACTCAAAACTGATGCAGTAGTTAAACCGGCTACTATCAATAATGTTAATCATGCTATTAAATTAGATGACTATAGTCGACCTTTAATAGTAGAGATTGGGGCAGGAAAGGGGATGCACGCCTGCCTCTATGCCAAAAAATACCCTAAGCATGATTTGATAGCTATTGAACGTACTGAAAATAAATTTAGCGCTTTTAGCAATATGATGCAGTCTGTAAATAATGAGGTGGCTAGACTTGATAACCTTGTGGCAGTTCATGCTGATGCTATACCTTATTGTGTCTATGCTATACCAGCTCAAAGCGTATCCGTATTCTATTTATTATACCCGAATCCAGAACCAAAAAATTCCAATCAGCAGTGGTTAAATATGCCATTTTTCGAATTTTTATTATCACGATTAAAGCCAAATGGTAAAGTGATCTTAGCCAGCAATATTAATGAGTATGTGGATAATGGTAAAGTGATCTTAGCCAGCAATATTAATGAGTATGTGGATAATGCTTATCATCAATCTATTGATACGTGGTGTTTAAAAACCAAGCGAGCTGAGGTTCCGTTAGAGAGTAAACGTACTCATTTTGAGATTAAGTATTTAGCTCGAGGTGAGACATGTTGGCAACTAGATATGATTAAGCCAGCTAAATACCATACTCGTTTTGACACTTGGAACTCATCATTTATACTTGAAAATGTCGACAATAATACATAAGAGTTAACCTAGCATTAAAGGCCATTTTGTATTTTATAAAATTTGAACGTTAAGTTTAAGGCGCATGGCTATTGATAGTATTAATAGGAACAAATTTACTAATAGTTTCATAAGTATTCGTTTTTGCATTTAATACGGTTAAGAAAGTATAGGCACCTATGAACTTACGACTGATAAACATAAACTCTTTTGGTGGTAAACTAAATTCTCGTGATTGCATTGCACTGCCTGAACTTTCCATTAATCGTTTGTGCAAATTACTATTGGCCCAATGATAATTTCCCTCCGAATCAATATATTGACTGGCTTTGTTTTGTGGCAAATTAGGATCTCTAAACGGTTCAGTAGCCAGTAGGAAAACATCGGCCATATTAGCCTTAACTTCGATACTCATATTGTCAAAAAACTCATAGCCTTGCATGGCGTTTATCATTTGCTGTTTGTCGTAAATAAAACCAGCTAACATTAAATTACGGGCTATTTTTAATAAATGATCATCAAACTGACGCATTGCACCAAAATCTAATAAAATTAGCTTGTCTTTTCCATCTGGTTTATCAGCTGGTTGAGATTTAATTAAGTAATTACCGAAGTTTGGGTCAGTTTGCATCTCACCCCATACAAATATTTCATTTAACATGATATCAATGGCGGCTTTACCTAAGCTATCACGGCGACTTTGTGGCAATTCTTTAAGGTTAGCGTTGGTAACGGGCACGCCTTCTTCAAAGCTCAAACATAATAATCTATCAGTTGAATAAGTTTCTATCACTTCAGGAACTATATAGCGTTCATCGTCTTTTAAACGTTCATAAAAGCGCATAGTGGTATTAGCTTCAGCAATATAATCTACTTCGACCTTAAGTAAGTCACTGATTTCATTAAACCAGTCATCTAATGCTTTGGTTTGTGGAACTGCATTGGTAACTCTTAATAAATGCTTGAACAAACTCAAATCTGAGTCAATGGCATCTGCCACGCCAGGGTATTGAACTTTTAATACAACTTGCTGACCAGTGGACTTAATGGTTGCTCTATGCACCTGTGCCAATGAAGCTGTTCCAATAGGGGTTGATGAAACCACCAAATCTTGTAAACGCTCTCCTAACTGTTGACGAAGCGCATTTTCAACTACAGGCCAAGATAAGCTCGCTGTACTATCATTTAACCGATGTAAGGCTTCAGTAATCTCTGGATGTAAAAAGTGCTCCCCATATAAGGCTAACATTTGACCAATTTTAACCACAGAACCTTTAAGTTTACCTAGTTCATCCGCTAAATAGGCCGCTTGCTCTTTCATAAAGACTTGATTTCTGGAAGCTTTTTCTTCTTTACTCAAAAACAGACCACTAAAACTGTTGCCAGCCCAACGTCTTCCTAAATTTAAAGAAGTCTTGGCAATAGACAGACGTCTGTCCAATGGTGAAGTTTTAAGTTCATTCATTTCATTGGATAAACGACTCTGGGGTAAGTCAGAATTTGGAGGTATGGAAGAAGATGAATTTGACATGATTTAACCATATTGAAAGATAATGCTACTTATTGGCTTTGGGGCCTCAACTAGCAGTGAATAAATAGGATTTGCACGGATATTTGGTTTCAAATATTAGTTGGTAATTATCTTTGTCCGTGGCAATTAATACTACATAGTGTATCTAATCCATAGAGTATCATTGTTAACAAATGATTGTTAACAAATGATTGTTAACAAACGACTAAAGTAAGAACTATAAGTCTATACTTTTAGTATAAAAATGATAAAAAGCCGTTTTTTATAATATAAGCTATGAACAACTAAAATTATTGATTAACAAGTATATCAATGGGGCTTATTAGCATTAAAACAATAGCTATTTAAAGCCCCATGTCTTATATCATTCAAGAATATATCACATTTAATATATTGGAGTATGTGCTAGTAATTCTTCTACAAAGGTTAAAGAGGTATTAGCCGCGATTAAATGCTCTGTAACCAATATCACGGCGATAATGAGCACCATCAAACTGAATGAATGCTATGGTTTTTAACGCATCTTGTTGGGCTTTAGCAAGGGTATCTCCTAAAGCAGTTACGCATAAAACACGGCCTCCATTAGTAACCACATGATCATCTTCGTATGTAGTGCCAGCATGGAATACTTTAATAGTCTCGTTACTATCAATTGCTGGTAGACCAGTAATTATGTCACCCTTAGATGAGCTTTCTGGATAGCCTTTAGAGGCCAAAACAATACCTAATGCCGCTCGCTCATCCCATTCAGCAGCTTGAGGTAATTTACCAGTAATTCCTTGTTGAATAAGTTTTACCAATGAGCTTTTTAGACGCATCATAATAGGCTGTGTTTCAGGATCACCAAAACGACAGTTAAATTCAATGACGTAAGGATCGTTTTTGTCATCGATCATTAATCCGGCGTACAAAAAACCCGTGTAAGGATGACCGGCATCTTTCATGGCAGTAACCACCGGTTGAATCACTTGATTAATAACCTTTTTATGAACCTCTTCTGTGACAACCGGTGCTGGCGAGTAGGCACCCATACCACCTGTGTTAGGACCAGTATCACCTTCACCAACACGTTTGTGGTCTTGGCTAGTGGCCATAGGTAGTATATTTTCACCATCAATCATACAAATAAAGCTGGCCTCTTCACCTTGTAAAAACTGCTCAATAACCACTCGGCTACCGGCTTCGCCAAACTTATTGTCACCAAGCATATCCTCAATAGCACCATGAGCTTGTTCAATCGTTTCTGCAACAATAACCCCTTTACCAGCCGCTAAACCATCTGCTTTCACCACAATTGGGGCACCGAACTCATTCACATAAGCTTTAGCGTCATCAATGTCGGTAAACGCTTCATATTTGGCAGTAGGTATATTATTGGCCTGCATGAATTCTTTGGCAAAAGTTTTTGAACCTTCAAGCTGAGCACAATATTGAGTTGGACCCCAAGTAGCAATATTAGCTTCTCTACAGTCGTCAACTAAGCCGGCTACTAAAGGCGCTTCTGGACCAACGACGATTAGCTCAACTTTTTGCTGATTACAAAATAAGATAACGGCTTTGTGATCTGTGGTATCAAGGTCAATATTTTCACATTTTGGTTCAAGCTTGGTACCGGCATTGCCATTGGCGACATAAACGGTTTCAACGTCTTCATCTTTAGCACATTGCCAAGCTAAGGCATGCTCACGACCACCTGAACCAATAATTAAAATATTCATAGATATCCTTGTTAATTTTATGAGATATGTTGCTTGTTGAAAAACATATTAAATAACATGCCATTAAATATGGTCGAAAAAATGACCTATATAAAAAATAGTGACCAATATAAATAGTGACCAATATAAATAGTGACCAATATAAATAGTTATCTATATAAATAGT
>NZ_JAGLBC010000026.1:0-3687 GCF_018260395.1 Psychrobacter sp. | reverse complement strand
AAATAGTGACCAATATAAATAGTGACCAATATAAATAGTTATCTATATAAATAGTATAAAAGGCACAACATAAATTGACACATAGTATATGTGATAACTGAAATCATTTTATCAAAATATGTCTATTTAGGGCATATTTGTTACTTGCCAACAAATATCAATGATGAATTCAGATAGAAGTAGGATGATTTTTGAATCACTATTTATTAATAACTAACGATATTAAGGAATAAAAATATGTCTAAGATTTTGATTTTAATCGGAGTGGTTTTAGTGATATTAGGGGTAATTTGGACAGCTTTTCCAGGTGCTTTATCATGGTTTGGTAAGTTACCTGGTGATGTACGCTATGAGTCTGGCAATACAAGGTTTTATTTTCCTGTTGTAACCATGATCGTGGTTAGTGTGGTATTAAGTATTTTAATAAACTTGTTTAGACGCTAGATGACATAACTATTAGAACTTTAAAAAATAAAGATCATTAAATAAGCAATCTTAACTTGAGATTTTATATGGTTTAAGTAATGTTTCGAATTACTATATTCAAGTTAAGCATTTTTATAGGTGACATTAGTTAATGCCACGTCAGGACTAATGTGCTATATTATTGCGCTTTATAATTTTACTTACAGTACTTTTTAAACTGTGTGCTTCCTCATTCTTTCAGTATAACTTTAAAAGCTGCAAAGCATTATGATAACTGCCATGAGCGATATGATTGTATTAGATCAAGTCTACAAAAAATTTCAAACTCAAAAGGACGGTAAGCTTAGTTGGTTTACCGCAGTTGAGCCTATCTCTTTGAGCATTAAACAAGGAGAAATCTTTGGTTTAATGGGGTATTCAGGTGCCGGCAAGTCAACCTTATTACGTTTGATGAATTTACTTGAGCGTCCTGATGGTGGATCAGTCACAATTGATGGTGAGGTGCTAACTGACTTAAACCCTAAACAATTAAGGGTTGCCCGTCATAACGTAGGCATGATATTCCAGCAGTTTAATTTAATGTCTAATAGAACTGTCTTCGATAATGTGGCTTTTAACCTAAATGTTTCAGGCTATGCCAAAGCAAACATTTACAGTCGTGTCATGGAATGCCTTGAGATAGTAAATCTGACAGATAGAGCCAATTATTATCCTGCTCAATTGTCTGGCGGTCAAAAGCAGCGTGTTGGTATTGCACGTGCCATAGCGCCTAATCCAAAAGTTTTATTGGCCGATGAACCTACCAGCGCTTTAGACCCTTCTACCACGCGTGCGTTATTAAGCACATTAAAAGAAGTGAATAAAAAGCTCGGAGTTACCATTGTCATTGTGACCCATGAGATGAGTGTAATTCGACGCATTTGTAATCGCGCTGCGTTATTAGATCAAGGGAAGTTATTGGAAGTCGCTGATATAACTAATGGTCAAATCATTGCCACTACTGAAATAGGCCGCGGTTTGGTTCAAGAGGATTAACAAATGCTAGCAATGACTTTTAATGATGCCACCGCTCGCCTTTGGGAGCTTCATAAAGAAATATGGCAAGCCACAATTGATACCTTTGTAATGATGGGTATTGCTACCACAGCAGCGATTATAATAGGGGGCTTATTTGGAATATTTTTGTTTTTATTCAGCGATAAACAGTTATTACAGAATAAATCCCTATATGCTCTATTAGGTGGCATAACCAATTTTATGCGGGCATTCCCCTTTGTTATTTTAATGATCGCAATGAGTCCGTTTACTAAATCGTTGATTGGTACCAGTATTGGACCGGTTGCAGCTTCTTTAGTATTGGCACTGGCAGGCTCGTTTTATTTTGCTCGTTTGGTTGAGCAGAATTTACGTGAAGTGCCACGCGGAATTATTGAAGCAACTGAGTCTATGGGGGCAAGTCCATTGACTATAATAAAAGTATTATTAACTGAAGCTCGTTCAGGATTGGTACTTTCAGTCACTATATTATGTATCAGTTTGCTATCTTATTCAGCAGCAGCAGGGATGATTGGTGGTGGTGGGCTTGGGGATTTGGCTATTCGTTATGGTTATTATCGTTACCAGACTGAAGTGATGATTTTTATTGTGATTATGCTATCAGTAATGGTAATTGCTATTCAAGGTATTGGTAATTTGCTAGCAGCCAAGTTAGATAAGCGTTAAAACTGTGTTGTCTTCTATTTTTAAACGAAACCTTTAGACGAATAGCCTACATAATTTCAAACAAAAAATTTAATATTCAATCAAGAACTGCTAGATGAATACTTCTAAATGAATTTTACTCATAAGCAGTACCAAAAGATTCATTTGGACCTAAATTAATTTCAATTAGAATGTAAACTTTATTTCAGCAACCATTAAATTTTTATAGCATTATTTATAACATTGAAACTAGTATTATTAATTCACCTTGTAAAAAACTTTCTTATTTAAAGGATAGAGTCATGAAGTTAGCAGATATTCGTAATCAGGTAGTGTCAGCAACGGCTGTAGTAGGTATTTCAGTTATGGTTTTAGTCGGCTGTAACAATGCGAATCAAGAAACTGCCAGTACAGATAAAGCAACAGATTCTACGAAAGATAAGAAGACCATTGTAATTGGCACCACCGAAGGCGACTTCGCTGATATGGTTCGCGATCAAGTCAAAAGCGACTTAGAAGCAAAAGGCTACACAGTTAAGCTTACTACTTTTACAGATTATGTACGCCCAAATATAGCACTTGCTCAAGGTGATTTGGATATCAATATATTCCAGCATAAGCCATACTTAGATACTTTCAAAAAAGAAAACAACTTAGATTTAGTTGAAGTATTTCAAGTGCCTACAGCGCCTTTAGGCATATATAGTGGTAAGAAGAAGGCCTTAAATGAAGCTTACAATGGCATGAAAGTATCTGCTCCTAACGATCCAAGTAACTTTGCTCGTGCTTTGGTGATGATGAATGATTTAGGTTGGATTACTTTAAAAGACAACGTAGATCCTCTGACAGCTTCTAAATCAGATATTGCTAGTAACCCAATGAATATTGATATTGTTGAACTTGAAGCTGCCCAATTGCCAAGAGCTCGTGATGAAGTTGACTTCGCAATTATCAACGGTAACTATGCAACGGACTCAGGCATAAAATTAACCGATGCTTTGTATCAAGAAAAAAGCTTTGCTTATGTAAACTGGTCAGCGGTTAAGACTGCAGATAAAGATGCTAAATGGGTCAAAGACGTGACTGATTCTTATAATTCTGACAGCTTTAAGGCTTATGCACATAAAACTTTCCCAGGTTATAAATATCCAAAAATATGGAACGAAGATCAAACTGCTCAAAGCAAATAACTTTACTGTAAAAGATAATAATCATTGTAAAAATTATTATGACTATAAAAGATTATTATGATTGTTAAATAATCCTAGAGTTTTGATTTCATACTTAATGAATTAAAATTATCCAAGTGATAAAAAACCTGTTATCTACGAAGTATAATAACTTTGTGATATCAGGTTTTTTTATGAGACATCATTATCTAAGGGCAAGTTTAAAAGAGGCTTGGATTTTAAAATTAACATCGAGATATGAGCCTATATTTGTTAGACTTAAGCTTAGCCATTTACAAACCTTAGTGCATCGTATTATTAGCACTGATTAGTCTTCTTATTAGGGCGTGTTGAACATTGGGATAAAAAGAAGGTGACAAAAAAATAGCAA
>NZ_JAGLBC010000202.1 GCF_018260395.1 Psychrobacter sp. | reverse complement strand
CGTAAATTGGTGACAACTATGTTGACAAACACCGTTATTTAAAGGCAATTGCTTGTGCGGAGAAGTAGAATTTGCTTGTGACATCAAGACAAATCCTTTAAAAATTTATCAGTGCCATTGTACATTATGTAAAAAGCAAACTGGTTCAAGCTCTAATTCAGCAACCATAATTCCGATTGAAAAATTTGAGTGGATTAAAGAGGGCACGATAAAGCGCTGGCGTAAAGAAACGGGTTTTAACGCTCACTTTTGTGAAACTTGTGGAAGTCCTGTGCCAAATACGTTTGCTAATAAATTCACTTGGATACCAGCTGGTCTACTTAATCTAAATGATAAGATGTACACTATTGAAGTGGTTGCTCATTTTTGCTTAAGCACAAAGTCTAGTTGGCATATTATTGATTCAGACGCTCAACAATTTGATGCTTTACCAGAGTTTAAGACCTTGCTTAATGTTTTGGAATATGTAGGGCGTGTCCCTATTTGGATTATGAGGCTAAAAATGAGATAGATTTTTTGTCAAACACGAATAATTTCCAAGATAATATAGGCATATTAGCTAGAAATTAGACACAGTTTGGCGAAAATATAGCCATTTTTAGACCATAACTTATTTAATTTGCAAATAGGGACACGCCCTAATATAAATGTCTTAACTCATTTGTTTTCATAGTTAATACATGACTCAATTAGAGTCATCAGCGAATTTAAGGTACTATTCAATTTACAAGGTTTACTATCAAACATAAACCGCAAAAATAGTTATAAGATTCTATAATTTTAAGGTAAAAATATGACCAAACACTATGACTATATTTCTATAGGTGGCGGTAGCGGTGGCATAGCCTCTCTTAACCGTGCAGCTATGTATGGCAAAAAGTGCGCAATTATTGAAGCCAATCATCTCGGCGGCACCTGTGTGAATTTGGGCTGTGTACCCAAAAAAGTTATGTGGTACGGTGCTCAAGTAGCTGAAGCCATGCACAAATATGCGCCAGACTATGGATTTGATGTTCAAGTAAAGAACTTTGATTTTAAAAAGCTGGTAGAAACCCGTCAAAAATATATTTCTAATATCCACCGTTCCTATGAGACCAATCTTGCTAAAAACAATGTAGAAGTAATTGAAGGCTTTGCTAAGTTCGTCGATGCCAAAACAGTCGAAGTCAATGGTGAATTAATCACAGCAGACCATATATTAATTGCGACCGGCGGCAGACCTATTTTCCCTGATGTGAAAGGGGCTGAATACGGCATTGACTCTGATGGGTTTTTTGCTTTGCAACACTTACCTAAACGAGTTGCTGTCGTAGGTGCAGGGTATGTAGCTGTTGAGATAGCTGGGGTGTTACGTAGCTTGGGCTCAGAAGTTGATTTATATGTTCGTCAGCATGCTCCCCTACGCTCTTTTGACCACACTATTGTTAATGTATTGCTTGAGGAAATGGGCAAAGAAGGTATCAAATTACATACCCATACGATAATTAAAGAAGTTGTTAAAAATGAAGATGGTAGTCTGACTATAGATTTGGAAGATGGTCGCACAAATATTGTGGACTGCTTAATTTGGGCAGTGGGCCGCGAACCTACTACCGATAAAATAAATTTAGAAGTGACTGGCGTTAAGACCAATTCAATTGGCAAGATTAAAGTTGATAAGTTTCAAAATACCAACGTTGAGGGGATTTATGCCGTTGGAGATATTATTGAGAACAGCATTGACTTAACACCAGTAGCAGTAGCCGCAGGTCGCAGATTATCTGAGCGTCTATTTAATAATAAGCCAAATGAACATCTTGATTATAATTTAGTGCCTACGGTGATATTTACCCATCCCCCCATAGGTACTATTGGTGTGTCTGAAATGCAGGCTATTGAGCAGTATGGTAAGGATGCTATCAAATGCTATACTTCGAGCTTTACGCCTATGTATAGTGCTGTGACTCAACATCGTCAGAAATGCACCATGAAACTGGTGTGCCTAGGTGAAGAAGAAAAAGTAATTGGTCTACACGGCATTGGCTTTGGATTAGATGAGATGGTTCAAGGCTTTGCAGTCGCTATCAAAATGGGAGCTACTAAAGCAGACTTTGACAATACAATAGCTATTCACCCTACCGGTTCTGAAGAGTTTGTGACTATGCGTTAAGTTTTGGCAACTTGATTAACGTTCATTGCTCGATAAAACCATACAAAAGGCCACTCTATATTTAGAGTGACCTTTTAGTGTTTAGTATCTATAAAAGTTTAGCAAGCAAAAGTTCGCAAGCTTACCAATATTAAATAGTTGATTACTTTAATAAGCGAATAATAAAAGGGACTTTGAAATTTTCACCACTGAAGCATTTAATAGCCCCTAAAACGCAAAATATGAAAAAGGCCAAGCCCATGATACCCATAAACAGCATAGGTATCATCGCTAAAGGTGCAAATATAACACCAAATATAATCGCTAGAATCCAAAGTCCAATATAAGCTATCAGCATACTAATGCACATGTTTAAAGCTTCTTTTGCTTGAGATTGAATATAACTATCTTCTTTCTTAATGAGCAATAAAACTAGCGGAATGATAAAACCGGTAAACAAACAGCCTAACCAATTCAATAAACCCATATTTTTAGAATCTTGCGAAACTGTATTCATTGAATTAATTCTAGTAATAGTTCCGTCATTACTATCCAAGTTATTATCCATAGCTGAGTTATTTTTAAAATCATCTTTATTTAGGTTAGACATATTTCAAATCCTTTTTCATTTATTATTATTGTAAAGATCAATGGGCTACTGAATTAAGGACTATTTATCTTAAAATTTATTTACTTTAAAATTGATGTTATAGTCATTGTAAGTTATTAAGTTACATTTTTTAATTTGAATTTATGAATCCGTTTTTTAATTGCTTAGATTAACACACCAAGTGCAACGCTACGTAATATTAAAGAACACCTGATT
>NZ_JAGLBC010000002.1:22563-57512 GCF_018260395.1 Psychrobacter sp. | reverse complement strand
GTATAGTAGAGAATATGGCAAAACTAAAGCTCATATTGACTGCTTAAAGATATATGTTGCTATATTATACTCCTTTATAGTTTGTACCCATGTAATTTAAGCACTTAGCAATAGAAATAATCAAAAAGTCTTCACTTCACCAGGTTTGCGGCTTCGTAGTAAGGTTTCAAAACTGACATCGCTAGCCTGACGACAATTGTTTTGTGGGGCAAAAACGTCACGAGCATATGCCGCTAACTCGTATAAAGTACGCCGAGAATGCTGCGCATTATTAATGGGTTCCAACCATCCTTTTTCCATAGGTAAAGCTGCAGGAATAGGAATGGCATGAATGCCATTTAAGGCAAATTGACGTCTAGCACGGGTCATATGATAGGCATCAGTGATTAGATATACATCTTGAAGATGCAGCCGCTTGGCGGTAAATCTTGCATTTTCACAGGTGTTCATACTGGCATTTTCAGTAATGACATTTTCTACACCATGACTGTTAAGCCAATCTTTCATCCAAGCTGCCTCGACACCCGTCAATACAATTGGGAGAGGATTGATATGTTGATACTTCATAACAGTCTGCATTCGAATTAGGCTGTATTTATTGAGTACAATCTCAGGCTTATGTAAGTTTGAAGCGGATCCTTTGCGCTTTTGGGAAGTCTTTTTTTCCACTTTGTAACCAGCTGAGATACTAGACTTCATTTGATAAGTATTTTCATTAAGATCAGATCTATTGTTATCTGAATGGTCGTTGTAAGTATCTGCTTCGGTTAGACCACCTCCTAATACCACATATGCTGTTGGAAGATGATTTAAAGACAAGTCTAAAGAGATATGACCTGGGTGATGCACAGATTTTGTTGTTTTATCAGAAATCTCAGAAGAGGGTGTCAAAATAGGAGGTGGCTGATGATTGACTTTAGGTATAGGCAAATGATTCAACAGCCATAAACCCACATTTGAAAAAACAGGGGTATAAAACCCTACCATTGCAATTAATCCTAGCGATAAAGATACCAAAGAGGCTCTTATCACTAAGTTTGCAATAGGTATAAATGATCTTTTCATTACATGTGAAACCAAGCAAGGTGGGTTAAAAGACATCATATCAATAATGCATCAATTATTATAATTTGTCTTGTTATTGACCCAAACAGGCTCTCGTTCTAAATCTATGCCAAACTTATCTTGGATCGTCTTTTGAATTAGCTGCTGAGTAGCCAAAATATCTTGTTGTGAAGCCGGTGTACTATTATAGCTATCTGTATGATTAACCAATACCAAAGCTTGTTTGGCATGAGTTAGAATAGGAGCAATGCCTTTACCTTTAAGTCCTGCATTCTCAATCAGCCAACCAGCAGCAACTTTGGTCTCGTCATTAGTTACAGGATAGCCCACGATGTTAGGATACTGAGACTTCAACTTAGTAAATTTATCGTTGTTTATAGTAGGATTCTTAAAAAAACTACCGCAATTTGGCAATAGCTTAGGATCAGGTAATTTGGATTGACGTATTTCGATTATAGCCTGCATTACATCTACGGGCGATGCTTCACTACGGTTATTAGCCTTAGCTTTACTCAATGCAAGAGTCGCAACATCGCCATAATTGGCATTAACTTGACTATCGTCTTTATGAAGTTTAAAGCCGACTCGAGTAATGAGCCATTGCCCAGCTTCTTGCTTAAATTTACTGTCTCGATATCTAAACTGACATTCTGTTTTATCAAACTTATGCCATGTTTGGGTAGGTAGATGAAAAGCTTTTAAATGGGTCATGCAGTCTTCTAATTGCACACCATAAGCGCCAATGTTTTGTACAGGTGAAGCACCTACAAGACCAGGTATTAACGCTAAGTTTTCTAAACCATACCAACCTTGATTGACAGTAAAAACCACCAACTCATGCCAGTTTTCACCGCCCATGACTTCAATGATAACGCTATCTTTATCTTCAAAAAGAATTTCAATGCCTTTATAATTTGGATGTAACACGCCAGCATTAATGGTTTTTGGCAAAATAACGTTACTGCCACCTGATAATACAAAAATCGGCACATCAAGTTGATTAAGTTCGGCCACCGCAGGCTCAATCTCAGATTCATCTTTGAGAACAATGAGTCTATCCGCCTGACAAGCCAAATGCATGGAATTGTAGTCAATTAAGTCAGCATGCAATATGCTAATGTCATCCAAGTTAAAAGCACCAATCTTTGTGTTGACGGTAGTAGGACAGATGTCTTGGGAGTTAACTTGTGATTTATGGGTCTGGGGTATGATACTCATAAGCGATAATGGCTCAATAAAATGGCTAAACAGACTTTAAAAATTATCATAAAAAATCAAAGCAAATAAAAACTAGTCATATAAGAATAAATGAGCTTAAAGCTACTTAATGTTGCCAAGTATTTATCCAGGTATCTATCCAAGCATCTACAGACGACTCTAGTCTTTTAATGACTTCTTCAAAACCGTCTGCCCCACCATTGTATGGATCAGGAACATCTTGATTGAGATAACTGATATCTACTTCACTCATCAGTGCTAAACGTCCTAGCTTATCAGAACTTACATTTTGGGCAGCAACGTCTCTAATTGCCTGCAAGTCTTTAAGGTTCTGCGCATCCATCGCTAAAATCAAATCAAAGTCTAGAAAATCTTGAGGACTTACTTGACGCGCAACGAGTTTACTAATGTTATAGCCATTTTGCTTAGCGTGGCTTTGCGCACGTGAGTCAGGATGTTCACCAATGTGCCAGTCACCTGTTCCCGCAGAGTCAATTTTCAAAGTTAATCCAGCAATAGCAGTGCGTTGTCTCATTATGCCTTCTGCCGTTGGTGAGCGGCAAATATTGCCAAGACATACTAATAAAATAGACTTAGGTATTTCATCTGACTTAGGCATAATTTAACCTTAAGAAAATAGAGTTTAATAACAAAATGTGGATTAAAGACTTTTATATACAAAAAAAGCCTTTTTGAAGTAAAGGCTATTCTAACAATGTTGGACACTAAACGATAGGGTTACCGCACATGCAAAGGTTGGTGTTTTGGCTATTGACCAGCCTATTCCTCTTGGTATTTAAAACGATGCAAATCACGGCGCTGTTTTTTATTAGGTTTCGTGTCTGGCCGTGCAAGATTAGCCAATTTACGCTGCTCGGCATAGTATTCACGTCTTTTGATACTCTCTTCGGTCTCCTCATATAAGGCTTGAGCAAGGGTAGCATTGCCCCGTTGAACCGAGAGGTCTTTTACCATTACTGTTTTTTCAGTCATAGCTGTTGCTGAACCTTGACGAATGGTTAGCTCATCACCTATGCTAATTTCTTTACTTGTTTTGACACGGCTGCCATCAAAGTGCACCTTTCCGCCTTCAATGGCCTGTTTTGCAAGACTACGAGTGCGATAAAAGCGTGCTGCCCACAGCCATTTGTCTAAGCGTACCTTTTGAAGATATTGGTTGTTATTAGTTGAATCATCTCTTTTTAAATTTGCCATAATCGTCCAATAACCCTATTTATCAAATTCTGAGTAAGCATAGTAGTTTTTGATTATGCTAACGATCAGCTACTATCTATATTTATGGGGCAAAATAAACTAAATTCAATTCATAAAATTTTTTGTTGATTGGTCTATAAGCTTTTTATCCTTCTATTAAATACCACTTTTAACTATTGAATTCTATTTAAACATGGATGAATATTTTACCCAGTACCAGCTTACCATTATGATAAAAAGGAGTAAGTTTAGCTTGACTCAATAAATGTATGGCTGAATTATTAAGATATCTATTACCGCTAGATTCAGCATCTATTATCATCATGCATATGATCAGCACACATACCTTAAACACTACTTCAAAAATAACTTATAACCCACATTATCTGTGATAGCGGTACAATCATAACCAATCTCTTGTAAGGTATCTTGTACTGCCCGTGAGCTTGAAGCTGTCGCCTGAATACCCACCAAAACTCGACCATCGGCAGCACCATGATTGCGGTAATGGAACAAAGTAATATTATAATCCGTACCCAGTTTTTCTAAAAAGTTTAACAGTGCGCCTGGACGCTCTGGGAAGCTAACTTTGAACAACTGCTCATCTTCAAGTCCAGCATGACCACCTATCAAATAGCGAATATGTGACTTGGCAATCTCATCATCGGTTAAATCATGTGCATCATAACCAGCTTCATGCAAAGAGTCTGCAATAATATGACGCTCTTTATCGCCTTCTTTTAAAGCAATACCGACAAAAATGCTGGCAGGCTCTAAAGAATCAGGTGAGCTTCCACTACGCGCACGGTAGTTGAATTCAGTAATGTTACGACCCTTTAAATCACGGCAGAATTCTAAAAAGGCTCCTGTACGCTCAGGAATGGTAACCGCAAACACCGCTTCTTTTTTCTCACCGATCTCAGTTCTTTCAGCGATATAACGCAAACGATCAAAGTTCATGTTAGCACCAGAAATAATGGCGATACAGTTTTTACCAGTTACTTGATACTTAGTTAAATATTTTTTCATACCTGCTAGTGCTAAAGCGCCTGAAGGCTCTACAATACTACGTCTTTCTTCAAATACATCCTTTACAGCAGCGCAAACTTCATCATTAGTACAAGTAATGACTTCTTGCTCAATTAATTTGCCTGAATTGTCACTTTTGTGAAGATTGAAAACTTCATACGGCAACTCGCCAATTTGTGCCACGGCTGTACCATCAACGAACAAGCTTACTTGAGATAATTTGACGCGTTCACCGGCTTCTATAGCAGCTTTTAAGCTCGCTGCACCTTCAGGTTCAACTGCGATGATTTTAACTTGTGGTGCAACATCCCCTAAGAAGGCTGCCACGCCAGCTAGTAAACCGCCGCCGCCTACTGGTACGAATACATAATCTACATCACGCCATTGCTGATTAATTTCAAGCGCCACGGTGCCTTGACCAGCAATGACCAGTTCGTCATCATAAGGTGGAATATAAGTAAGCCCCTCTTTAATAGAGCGCGCAATAGCATACTGATTAGAGACATCGAAGCTATCACCATATAAGTCAACGTTCCCGCCCAAAGCCTTAACTGCTTTAACTTTAATATCTGGAGTAGTGGTGGGCATGACAATAATATTTTTAAGCCCTAGTTTATTAGCAGAGAAGGCCACACCTTGAGCATGATTACCTGCTGAAGCACAAATAACGCCTTGTGCTTTTTGTTCAGCTGACAACTGACTAATGCGGTTATAGGCGCCTCGTAACTTGAATGAAAATACAGGCTGTAAATCTTCTCGCTTTAAACGAATGTCATTATTAAAACGAGTCGATAGCTTTGGTGCAATATCTAAAGGTGTTTGGATAGCAACGTCGTATACGGTAGCCTGAAGGATGTTACGAACCCATTTTGATAGCATAGATGATCCTAAATGTTTATTTACTATTAACTTGACTAATTAATAGTCTGTTTACGCATGTTCGCTGACTCAATATTAAATTGAGTCAATATTGCAATTTTATAATCGTTTAGCCTATGCTGTTTTTTTAATTCCTGCAAGTTTTAGTGACGAATTTATTGATGATATTAGTTTATTGGTTCAATAACTTTTATTAGGGCGTTTTAATAAAGCTATTTCATGGTAAAAATGGCGAAAAATTAGGACGGATTTGATATTATGGCAACTGTTAAAATAATGTCGAAAGGTGGTTGTTAAAACCATTTCATGTTTTCACCTACGTAATTTCATAAATGAAAAGGGCAGTTATGAGTCAGCAACTAAAGCTTAAACAAGAAGTCGCACAAGCCGCATTGGCATTAATTGACGACGGTATGATTCTGGGTGTGGGTACTGGCAGTACGGTAAACTGTTTGATTAATTTATTACCAAAAATTAATCTTAAAGGGGCAGTGGCCAGCTCAAAAGTAACCCAAGATAAGTTACAAGCTTTAGGCATCGAGGTCATGGATTTAAACTATGTTGGTGAGTTGGACCTGTATATTGACGGTGCAGACGAGGTCAATCCAAATCTACAACTTATCAAAGGCGGCGGCGGCGCTTTAACCCGTGAAAAGATTGTGGCTGCAGCTTCCAAACAGTTTTTATGTTTGGTTGATGAGAGCAAGTGGGTAACACAACTAGGTCTTGAGTTTCCAGTACCGATTGAGGTTTTGCCACAAGCACGGTCTTATGTGGCACGTGAATTGGTTAAAATGGGTGGTGAACCCGTTTACCGTGAAGGTTTTGTGACTGATTATGGTAACTTAATCCTTGATACCTACAATCTTGAGATAACCAGTGCCACTGAAATGGAAAAAACGTTAAACAATATAGTTGGTGTTGTCTGTAACGGTATTTTTGCCGCTAATCAAGCAGATAAATTGTTGATTGCTAAGTCAACAGGGGTTGAGCAGTTACAGCGTTAATATAAAAATATTTTCTTCTACTAGCTAGTTTATGGTTAAATAAATAGGTAACTGTCTTTTGAAAATGTTTTCACAACTGTTTTAACAACGGTTTAATCTACCGCTTTAAGAAATGCCTGTCGTCAATTGTATTAACGACTTACTTTTTTTATGAATTAATTATTAATCTACTGACAAGGATGTCAAAATTATGCCTATGATCTCAATTAATGGCGCCGAAATATATTACGAAGATAGCGCTCCTGAACAATCAAACTTACCCCTAGATCAACAAAAACCTGTCATGTTGTTTGCGCATGGTTTGTTATGGGGCACTCATCTTTATGATAAACAAGTCGATTTCTTCAAAAAAGACTATCGCTGTATTGCGTTTGATTTTCGAGGACAAGGAAAATCTGAGGTAACCAAGACAGGCTACGACATGTATACCTTAGCCGATGATGCCATTGCCTTATTACAGTCTCTAGTTATTGATAAATGTCATTTTATAGGCTTATCAATGGGAGGCTATGTGGCACAGCGAGTGGCATTAAAACGCCCTGATTTATTACATTCACTGATTTTATTAGATACAGCAGCGGAAGCTGAAAATGAGGCAAAAAAAGCCGGTTATAAAAAATTGCTCAAAGCCATTTATTGGATAGGACTAAATAAAGTTGGTAAAAAAATAATGGCCATTATGTTTGGTGAAACCTTTTTAAATGATAAGTCACGCAAGAAAGAGTATAAAACTTGGCTTGAGTACTTAAAGCAAAACAATAAAAAAGGAGCCATTAAAGCCACAATAGGGGTGATTGAGCGCGATGATATATTAAGTCGACTGTCAGAAATTCAATTGCCTACATTAATAGTAGTAGGTGACGAAGATAAGCCCACCCCTTATGAAGAGGCTCAAAAAATGCACTTTGCTATTAAGGGCTCAAAACTTGCTGTTATTAAGCAATCTGGACATAGCACCCCTGTAGAACAACCTGAACAATTAAATGCAGTTTTAAAAACCTTCTTAATGCAAATAGTTAATAAGGTAGAGATGTAAAGTTCATATGCTGCCTTTCACGGCTTGATCGTAAATATTTTAATGATTATATAACTCAATAATTGAGGCTAAGCAGAAATTGTTTAGCCTTTTTTATTTGCTACTGGTTAAATAATTATCAAAGTTGGTAATCAGAATTGGTTTATATATCAAAAAGTTTTGGAACTATACTTAGTTTAATTTGATTTTGTCTTTTAACAAAAACTCCATCAAAGCTTTTTGTGCATGCAATCTGTTTTCGGCTTCATCCCAAACCACAGAACGCGGATCATCTAATAAGTCATGCGAGATTTCTTCACCACGGTGCGCTGGCAAACAATGCATAAACAGTACTTCAGGATCTGCTTTATCTAGCAATGAGGGGGTTACTTGATAAGGGGCAAAACGGCGGGCACGGGTACTTTGTTCACTTTCTTGCCCCATACTTGCCCACACATCGGTCACAATCAAGTGAGCGTCTTTGGCTGCATCTTGAACATCTTCCACCAAGCTAACACAGTGTTTAAACCTTTCCATTAAGTCTGGATTAGGCTCAAATCCGTACGGGGCTGCCACCCTTAATTCAAAGCCAAACTGATTGGCTGCGGCCATAAACGAAGAACACATATTGTTGCCATCGCCCACCCAAGTGACAATTTTATCTTTAATACTACCGCGATGCTCATAAAAAGTTTGCATATCAGCCAACAGTTGACAAGGATGTAAATCATCGGTTAAAGCGTTGATAACCGGTACCGAGGAGTATTCCGCAAACTTTTCTACTTTTTCGTGCTCAAAGGTACGAATCATAACGATGTCCACCATACTTGAGATAACTCTTGCTGAGTCCTCAATTGGTTCACCACGGCCTAATTGAGTGTCTTTTGGAGATAAAAATATAGCATGTCCACCAAACTGACCCATACCAGTTTCAAATGAGATACGGGTTCGGGTAGAGGACTTTTCAAAGATCATACCAAGGGTACGACCCACAAATGGCTGATAGATTTCGCCAGCATGTTGCATCTTTCGAAGCTCACTTGCTCGCCTAATTAGCGCTTCAAGTTCGGTTGGAGTCAAATCGAGTAGAGTTAAAAAATGACGCACGCTCATGTGGCTCTCTTTAAATTACAGTAAATTAACAAATTAGTGAATAAAAATTAAATGACTAAACTGTCAGTATAGCGAACTTTTTGACTATGTGAAAACAGTTCAATGCTATTTATTGAGTAATACGAATGGGGCGCTGGGTCACTCTGCATAACAACTCATAGCCTAACGTATGAGCTGAGCTTGCGGTATCATCGACACTAGGTGCCCCTTTTTTTGGATCACCCCACAAAGTCACCTTACTCCCTACTGAAGGATTAGGCACATCTGTCAAATCAATGGCTATCATATCCATAGCAACTCGGCCGATTACTGGACACTTATAGCTCATCCTTGCATTGGCTGTTGATGAATTCTTATTACTGTGAGTAGCGTCATCAAAAGGCTGCACACTAACCCAAGCTGAGCCATCAACCACTCTCGGATAGCCATCTCCATAGCCAATACTTACAATGCCTTTGACGATAGGGCGATTGGCAACAAAACGACTGCCGTAACCCACTGGGGCGCCTGCAGCGATATTGTGTATGGCCATTAAGCTTGCCTCAAAGGTCATCACTGGTTGTAAATTTAATTGCTTAGCGCTGATAGCATCTAAAGGCGTACTGCCGTAAAGCATAATCCCAGGACGAACCCAGTCAAAATGACACTCAGGAAAATTAATAATACCAGCAGAGTTGCACAATGACGCTTTAATGTTGGCATCCACTTGACTTCTTAATTGTTGAAGCGCTTCGGTAAATATCTTAATTTGGTTAGCATTAGAGGCATGAGCAGGACGATCAGCATTGGCGAAGTGACTGGTCAAAATAAGCTTATACCCTGCATCAACCAATGTTTGTGCCACTGAAACCAATTCTTCAGGTTCAAAGCCTAAACGGTTCATGCCTGTATTTAACTTAAGCCAAACTGTTCGGCACGGAGAATCCAATTGCGGTAATTGATTTACTGCCCACTCAACTTGATGTTGATGATGAATGATACTTTGGCATTCAGCTGCAATAGACTCTGCCCATTCTTGCTGGCTAAATACCCCTTCAATCAGAACCAACTCTTTTTGCCAACCCAAATCGCGAATTTGTTTTGCCTCAGTAAAGCACGCTACGCCAAGACCATCTGCTTGCTGCAAACCAGATAAACAGTTTTTTACCCCATGACCATACGCATCCGCCTTGACCATTGCCAGAATTTTGGTTTGTTCAGGAATGGCTTTAATAACTTGAGTTAAGTTATGAGTTAAAGCGGCAGAGTTTATGGTTATGGATGCACTACGCATGGTCGACTCTCACTAAATTTCTAAGCTGGAATGTGGATATAAAATACTTGACCGTACGTTGACGGTCGGTATCAATACATCAATTACGGGCTAGGTTTTATTTATTATTTACCCCAAAATGCGCCAAAGTACAAATAATATGGCCAAAATATAAAATATAGGAGACAGCCAGCCAATAACTTGAATAGCAATTGCAACACTAATGATAAAGCCTGCCAAAGCAATCCAGTCTTTACGTCTGTCGTTTAACATATCGGCTCGAATTTGCTGTATTTCACGCAGCTGTTGGTCTTGTCTAGCCCCTTGTGAGGCCATGCTTTGTAGGCCCTGGTCAAGTAGTTTAGGCACCTGTGCGGTAGATAGTAATAGTTCCGGCAATTGTTCTCGTAGCTCTCGCATATTGCGAACAGGGTCTAACTGTTCTTTAACCCAACCGGTTAAAATAGGCTTCGCCAACGACCAAATGTCTAGCTCAGGGTATAAATCACGACCTAAACCCTCAACGTGTACCAATGTTTTTAATAGCAGCATAAGTTGCGGCGGAATACTCATGTGATGACGGCGAGCAATATCAAGTATTTGCATCAATACTCCAGCGAAGTCTATTTCATTAATAGGCTTTAAAACCATAGGAGCAATGGTGCGACGCATATCACGAGTTAAAGCGTGTTTATCAGTATTGGGCGGTATCCAGCCGGCACGACTGACAATGTCTACTAGATTGGCGAAATTATTATTCATAACCGCCAATAGCATACGCGCCACGATCATTTGATCATCTTTCGATAGCTCTCCCATTATGGCACAATCAAGACCAATGTATCTTGGGTTATGGCGATATGGTTCTGGTGTATCTGAAGGTAAGGTTTCAACGAATACGTTACCAGGATGCATATCGGCATGGAAAAAGTTATCGCGGAAGACTTGGGTAAAGAATATGGTTAAGCCTTTTTCGGCAAGCGCAGCACGGTCATAGCCTAATTCATCAAACACATGAGTATACGAAATAGGCGCGCCTGTAATGCGTTCCATGATCATCACATTTTTTGAATCTGCATAGACTTCTGGCACATACATCATCGATGAGCCTAAAAAGTTATTACGCATTTTGATAGCATTGTCTGCTTCAAAGGTTAGATCAAGCTCATTGAGCATAATCTGACGATAGTCTTCGACCACATCTATAATTCGTACAGAACGCGCTGCTTCAATACGAGCCGATGCCCACTGCGCCATATCTCGAAGTAGTTCAAAGTCTGAAATTATTCGTTCACGAATGTCGGGGCGAACAACCTTTACCACCACTTCACGACCATCATGTAAAGCTGCGGTATGAACTTGAGCAATAGAGGCAGCCGCCAAGGGTTTGGTATCAAAGCGGGCAAATAACTCATTAATAGTTCTGCCTAAGCCATATTTTGAATCTTCGATTTGGGCAATGGCAATATTGACATCAAAAGGTTTAACCCTATCTTGCAGTTGCACAAGTTGTTCGATGATTTCAGGGGTGACCAAGTCGCGTCTGGTTGATAGCAATTGACCTAGCTTTAAGAACAGCGTCCCCATCTCTTCTAGGGCAAATTTAACCCCATTTGGCTGATGCTTCTTCCCCCAAGCAGCAGGATGAGACTTAATCATACGCGCCACAGATTGAAGCTGAGGTGCTTCTTCTATTGGAAAGTGAGTATCAAGGCGATGATGAGCAGCGATGCGCCAAAGCTCGAGTAGGCGTTTGCGATGAGATAGCAACATAGTATAGATGATTCACTAAAGTCATAAAGGTGCGAATATCATACCATGCCACGGCTAATTTAAGAATAAAGGCTATTTCTATTATTTAAAAGCAACTGCTCTAGGTAGGAGCAGTTGCTTTGATTTATAAACTATAAGTTTAATGGCTTATCATCCAGGGACGCTGGGTTGGAAAATATTTGTTGCCATCACTAGTTAACATGGTCGTTGAAGAGGTATTGGCACTTTGCATGCTATCGGGTCGTAGCAATCGTGAACTGTGCTTAGGTTCATGCTGTGCCTTTTCATTACAAGCACAGGCTTGCCTTTTGTTTGCATCCATATTCAAAAGTACTGGTGCTACCAGAATGACGCGCTTGCTTTGGGTAAGACAGTGCGGACACGGTTTGGTTGCTGCATACTCTGACAATGCTACCAACTCATGGAATACGCCATGATTTTCACATTTGTAATCATATACTGGCATAGCTAAAATCCTTATCTCATACTCTATTGACTAAACCTAAATGACTGAACCTAAATGACCAAATCTATCTTACTAAATCTATATAAATTAACTAATGTTACCCTTTTTTTTGTACTATCAAATAAAAAAAATCACACTGAGTTTATTTTAACTTGGGCGGGTTGGGTGCTAAAGGCAAATCAATGACAAACTTACCCTTATCATCTATGTCATTATCAACTTTTTGCTCAGATCCAGGATTGATATCGAAATCAAATATTTCAGTAGGCACCCATAGCGTTGCACAAGCGTTTGGCACATCTACCACCCCACTAATATGACCTTGGACAGGGGCACAGCCCAAAAGTGAGTACGCTTGAGCGCCACTATAGCCAAACTTTTTAAGATAATTAATAGCATTTAGAACAGCTTGTCGATAAGCAACATTTACATCCAAATAGTGCTGCGTCCCTTCTTCATCAACAGAAATTCCTTCAAAGATCAGATAATCTTTGTAGTTAGGCGTTAACGGACTAGGTTTAAAAATAGGATTCTTGATTGCATATTTCTCCATGCCATCTTTAACGACTTTAACCCTTAGGTGTATCCAGCCTGCCATTTCGATTGCACCACAAAAGGTAATTTCGCCATCACCTTGACTAAAATGTAAATCACCAACAGATAATCCTGCGCCATCCACATAAACTGGGAAATAAATCTTAGCGCCTTTGGTCAAATCTTTAATATCACAATTACCACCATGTTCACGTGGAGGCACTGTTCTAGCTGCTTCAGCGGCAGCTTTGTCTTTATCAGCACCTGTCATTTTTCCCATATGTGCTGTTTTGGCAAATGGCATATTGGCAAGTACAGGAACCCGATCAGGATTGGTATCAACAAGCGCTTGTTCACGCTCATTCCACTTTTGTAGTAAATCATGTGAGGGTAGAGTACCTATTAATCCAGGATGAATAATACCTGCAAATTCAACATTAGGGATATGCCTTGATTTGGTAAATATACCATTGAAATCCCAAATAGATTTTTGGGCTTCAGGAAAATGCTCGGTTAAGAAACCGCCGCCATTATATTTTGAAAAGAATCCATTAAAGCCCCATTGGCTATTATCAAATGTTCCTATATCCAAGATATCGACTTCTAATAAGTCACCAGGTTTAGCCCCCTCAACTCCAATAGGCCCTGATAAAAAATGTACTTGAGTTAAGTCCACATCACGAACATCTTCAGCGCTGTCATCATTTTTAATTTGTCCACCAGTCCAGTCGTAGCATTCTAGAATGAAATCATCCCCTGATTTGACGTAGGTGGTCATAGGAATATCAGGATGCCAGCGATTATGAATGTTTTCATTGTCATAAGGCGATTCGTTTAGATTAACTTTCACTAATACATCAGTCATAGCATTACCTCTTAAAATATGGTGTTTGTAGTTAGAATAAGGGTTGGAGAATGTACTAGATATCAAGCTAAACTAATATAATAAGAACCTTTTAACTTAATATTTATTGCTATATTAATTGAATCAAAATTCGGTAAAACTGGCATCATAAGTGTCCATAATAGTACTAATATATGTTATATGAGGTAATAATTATAGCTAGTGTTATTAGAATTAGCTCATAATAATATTCATGTCCGCTTATTATGTATAGTGCAAAATTGATGCCATTACTTATTACATAAAGGAACTAATTAGCATAAATAGCAGATTTAAAAATGGTTCAAATTCTTAAATGTTTTTTTGATGTATTGAATGTTTTTAGTGAATAGTAGAAATCAGAGCAACGGTAAAGATTAAAACATTAAAGCTTCAAACCATCAAAAAAGCCACTTCAAGTTTGAAGTGGCTTATAAAGCTATCAAAAACAAAACAAGCTAAGACTGATTTTGAGCTTTAAAACGAGCCTGTTCAGCTTTAATCATAGCTAGGCGTGCCTCTTCTCGTTGTACATCGGCACGTAGTTTCAACAGTTGTTGCTTTAAGTCGTTGGCTTCCTGCTCTTCCACAGGATCAGGTGTTTGATTGCCAGCTACTTCATTGGCCCAATCCGTAACGTCATTAAAAGCATGCTTAGCAGTATGGCGTACATTGCCCTTTAATGACTTAATTAGAAGACTAAGCTGCATAGCGAGAGGAATACCAATTAGAGGTTCAAGCTGACCGGCTATATCCGGATTAAATCCAGATATTAACTGCTTAACTTGCATTAATACTCGATAATCGCCTTCAATAGGTAAGTTACCGCTTGAGTCACGTATCAAGTTTAGAAGCTCTGCTGGATTATTAACTTTGATGATGCAATCGGGCAGGATACGACCCACTGAAGCATATTCTTGCCATGCTTGATCTCGCTGCGAATCAGACGCATTACCTTGCTTCTCAAAGACACTATGATCAATCTTAGAGACAGGCTCAAATCTAATGTGATCTTCATTGAAATGCACATCAATACTAAATTCAGGCATGGTCATAGTTAAGCGTAAAACTTTACCTGATAAAGGCGTTAAGCCCATCTTAGTGATTTCATCACTTAAAATTGCAAAATTAATTAGCTTTTCTATGCCGGTTAAAATTAGAACTGTAATCATATTTTATCGCCTAAAATTCATATAGTCTGTTAGTAATCTGGAAAGTTAAATTCTCACCATTCACTTAGCATGACTACTTTTAGTGTGCATTGAATGAACATCGCATACCAACGTATGTATAGCTACGTCTATAGATATACTTTCAAACACAATTTACTTTTTAAAGCCACGATGTACGGCTACGATACCTGCGGTTAAGTTATGATAGTCGCAATTCACAAAACCTGCATTTTCCATCATAGTTTTTAAAGTTTGTTGGTCAGGATGCATACGAATAGACTCAGCTAAATATTGGTAACTTTCAGCATCATTTGCTACAAGTTTGCCCATAAGGGGTAGCGCAGTGAACGAATATAAGTCGTAAGCTTTAGATAAAGGCTCAAAAATAGGTTTTGAGAATTCTAAAATAAGCAAACGGCCACCTGGCTTTAGAACACGATACATAGAGCGCAGTGCGGCATCTTTATCCGTGACATTACGTAGACCAAAACTAATCGTTAATAAGTCAAAGCTTTCATCTTCAAAAGGGGCTAAAGTTTCAGCATTTGCTAGCACGAAATCCACATTATTGCAGCCAGCGTTAATCAAACGCTCACGGCCCACATCTAGCATAGCGGCATTAATATCAGATAGAACCACTCTACCGTTGCGACCCACTTCACGGCTAAAGGCTTTAGCCAAATCACCCGTCCCGCCAGCAATATCTAGAACATGTTGGCCGGCACGAACCCCTGATAAACTAATAGTGTAGCGCTTCCATAGACGATGAATACCAAATGACATCAGGTCGTTCATAATGTCATATTTTTTGGCTACTGAAGTAAACACATCTGCAACTTTGGCTTGTTTTTCAGCTTTTTTAACTTTTTTGTAGCCAAAATGAGTTTCTTCAAGGCCATCAGTATCGGGTGTATGTGGATTATTGATATCGTCTTTTGGGTTAAAACGAGGTAACTCACGTTGTCCTGTTAAATCTGAAAAGTTTTGAGTAGCATGACTGCTTGTTGGTATATTTTGTGCACTATTGGTTTGATCGGTATTCGTTTGAGTACCGTTAGTTTGTGCACTGTTAAATGGACGAGTAGTTTGCTGACCTTGTGGCGTGCCGGCAGGTAACTTTGACACATCACCAAACTGATCGTTTAAAACGGTTTGCTTAGAAGAGGTTGATTGCAGGGACTGCTTAACTTGAGCATTGGTGTGATTGCTATGGTTGATAGAGTCTTGCACCAATTTATTTTGTAAGCTTGCAGTGTCATCGTTTTGATTATTTGACTGAGTCATTATAGATCCTGATTTTATTATTTGTAAATGGACGCTCTATTGTAGCTATAAATTCATTATAATGAGTCCAAACCGTTTATAGCTTATAATACATCGATTAACGTATGGCTACTTATTTGCCATAGCAGCTTTTGTTAAGCATCACGATGTACTTCATCAATGATAGTCAGCTCACGCTCACAAAATGGATCTATAAAGCTACCAACGCTTTTTAAGGGCTTCATCGCGGCAAAGCCAGAATCGATAAAGTCATATAAGGGTTGTAAATTATGCTTATAAGCTTGGTTTTTAGCCAATTTGAATCCCTTCTGTAAAATAAAAGAGTTCAAGTATTTATCGCTTCGGTAACACACTTGCTTTAAGTCTTCTATTTGCTGGCGACGAGCCACTTCATCATCTACAGCCACATAAGCCTTTTTCATATTGGCTTCATTAACGTCTAGATCGTTTTCAATAAGCCACTGAGCCAATTTAAGATCAAGTTTGGTTGAAGTAATGGCCGTTTTTACACCTAAGATACCAGTTTCAAGCGCATTAGACGGGGCGAGTTTTTCGACTTTTTGGGCTTTTGGTACAATTTTTTCAAGTTGGCTAACGATCTGATTTAAGCTATCGCCACCATAAAGGTGTGTTAAAAAATAGTCTGCCATTGGCTTATTTTTTGGTTGAGAAAAAAGGTCTGCATGTGTTTTTCGAATACGGTCTTTTTGCCAGTTTTGTACCTCAGTTAATTTTGTAGCTAGCTTAGCATCTTCATGTTGTGGTAATTCCCAAAACTGTTTTAATTCAACATTTAAATCGGATAGGGCAGACATTAATAAACTCCTGATTATGGTTAGAAACTTTTATTTTTAGTAGTTTGTTTTAAAGGGTTTGAGGTTTAAATTTATTCAATAAAGATTAAAATGATGACACTATAATCATTGTAAGAACTTAAAATCTGAGAAACTAACTAATTTGCCAACATTCAGCCACTAATTTGGTATGAGTTAAATATGAATTATGTTGCAAACCATTTTTGCTGTCATAAATGTATGGCATTGTGTTTATCGTATGCATTATAGTTGACAAAATCATTGGTTGAAAAAATTAGTTAATTAAAATAAAGGCTATCTTAAATAGTAAATCAAACCAAATATTATCTTATTTTATCAAACCTAAATTTAATTAAGATAATACTATATGTAAGCACCACATAATATCAAAACCTAACACAAGACTTAAGTATATTGACTGTATAGAACTTATAACAGACTATGACACAGCAAATGAATAATTCATTAATAATATAAGCGAATTAAGGATTTTAATTTAAAGGATAAAAAAATGACTAAAGATAATAAAAATGAAGTTAAAGAATTGCGTATTACTGCTGACCCTTTGAGTAAGTTTCATTTGAGTAATGATGAGTTAAGGTTAGAGATGGTCAAGGCTCAGTACGCTTTGCGAGAGACAAGGCAAAAAGACCAAGCCACAGGTCTGTTAGTATTGGTCAATGGCATGGAATACTCAGGTAAAGGCGAGGCAGTGTCTCAGCTACGTCAATGGGTAGACCCTAGGCTGCTTAATGTAGAAACGACTATTGGTACAGTACCAAGTAAATACGAACCTATCTGGCAATCTCATGTAGAAAAGTTGCCCCGTCATGGCAATATAACGGCTTATTTTGGTAACTGGTATGCAGACCTTATAGAAGGTGCTTTACGTATCATAAAGCAAGATAAGGGCAATGAAAAACGAGAGGATGATGAACTTGAACGATGGGAGATATATCTACGTCATGAGCTTAAGTTATTGGCAGAGTTTGAAGCTGATTTAATAAATAACCATACAAAACTTTTGAAATGTTGGTTCCATATTGATGAAGATACTCTAAAGCATCGTATTAAAGATGATAAAGAGGATCCACAGTGGTTGTATCATATGGATTGGCAAAGCAAAAAGAAAGTAAAACGATTTAATAAAATTGCCAAAATTATTTTAAGTCAGCAACAAGATTGGGTCATTATTGATGGTAGTGATTCTGAAGAGATTATAAATAAATCGCTAAAAGAAGATTATGAAGACCAAGGTTATTCAGAAACAGCTAACTTGCAGTTTTGCCATGAAGTGCTACATGCCACCCAAAACGCCCTATTAAGCAGCTTGCAAAATGACAGCAAGCATCCTTTGGTCTCTGATAACAGTCAAAACATCAATGCTGCCTTTTCTTGGGCAGATGTCCCAGATAAACTTACCGATATCGATGATTCCGATATGGACAAGAACAATTATCAGAAATCATTGGCTAAAAAGCAAAGTCGCCTAGCAGAGTTATTGCGTGCTCGTGCAAATCAAACTTGCACAGAGGATAAAGATGAAGATAATGATGCCAAGTCCAAGAATCATCATGTTATTTTTGCTTTTGAAGGCATGGATGCAGCAGGTAAAGGAGGGGCTATTAAACGATTGGTTGCGCCTTTAGACCCGCGTGAATACCAAATATATAATATTGCCGCACCTGATCAAATTGAATTGCAACACCCTTATCTTTGGCGATTCTGGAGACGTTTGCCTGAATTCTCACCCAATCTAAAAGAAGAGCGTCTAAGCCGAATAGCTATTTTTGATAGAACTTGGTACGGTCGAGTATTGGTTGAGCGCATTGAAGGATTTGCTAGTGAAGCGGCTTGGCAACGTGCTTATAAAGAAATTAACCGCATGGAGCGAGACTTAACTGAAAAAGGCACCATTATTATTAAATACTGGTTGGCTATAGATAAGCAGGAGCAATTAGAGCGTTTTGAGGAAAGACAAGAAACACCGCATAAACAGTTTAAGATCACAGATGATGACTGGCGCAATCGAGACAAGTGGCATAACTATGTACAAGCAGCGGCAGATATGCTGGCACGTACTAGTACTAAACATGCGCCTTGGCATGTTGTCGCTACCAATGATAAGCGTACGGCAAGATTGGCAGTGTTAGATCATGCCATTGCTCAGCTTGAAAAGGTGATTGAGGTTTAGATTAAAAAAAACGACGGTTTTAAGTTTTATTTAACAAAGGTATAATGTAATGAGATTTTATTTGCTGGCATAAAAGCTTGCAAATTTATCTCGCTAGTCTTATTTAAAACATGCATCTTTGCATGTTTTTCTATTTTATTAATTGTCACAATCAAATGGACTTGTATTCACTCATTGAAGCCCCGATTTCGCGGGTTTTTATATTACCATCTACGCTAGGCAATAATAATCATGTTTCAACCCTCAAGTACACCCAATAGTAGCCAATTTCAGGGATCGTCAAAGGCTAACTTTATATTTGGTCTTTTGTTTTTAATCATTACTGCCTATTTCATTTGGTGGGGTCTAAAGTATACCAACCATCATCAAACATCTTTGCTTATTGTCGCCACTTTATTTGGTCTTTTTATGGCCTTTAATATTGGCGGTAATGATGTGGCAAATTCATTTGGTACATCAGTTGGGGCGGGAACGCTTACTATTCCACAAGCCTTAGCTGTGGCTGCAATTTTTGAAGTATCAGGTGCAGTTATTGCTGGTGGAGAGGTAACGGACACTATTCGTAAAGGGATTGTTGATCTAAATTCTTTGGGTCCTGCGGTTACACCAAATCTATTTATCTATGTCATGTTATCAGCTCTTATTGCAGCTGCATTATGGTTGTTATTCGCTACTAAAAAAGGTTTGCCAGTCTCTACCACGCACTCGATTATAGGTGGTGTGGTAGGTAGTTCGATCGTAATGGGTATTCAAATAGGCGGCACGCAAACGGCACTATCTACAGTTCAGTGGGACCAAATCGCTGAGATTGCCCTGTCTTGGGTTATCTCTACTATGTTAGGCGGCTTATTGGCTTATTTTATATACGGTCAGATCAAGTTTCATATTTTAAATTACAATGACCTTGTTGAAGAGCGCTTAAGTGAACTAAAACTGTTTAAAAAAGCCCTTAAGAAGCGTCATAAAGATTGGTTAAACGAGCTGGCTGAATCTTTGCAAATTTCTTATACATCAAAAATGATACGTGACCAAGAAATCTTTAAAGATGAAGATACCCAAAGAGAAGATTTAGAAACCGATTATTATCAAGAGCTTTATGATATTGAGCGTGAAAGAGCCAGTATCGATACCTTAAGAGCCTTACGAAATTGGGTACCTTTAATTGCTGCTTTCGGTGGCGTGGTTATGACCGCTATGGTGGTTTTTAAGGGTTTAAGTAATGTCAAACTGACCTTTACCTCATTGCATGGCTTCTTATTAATGATTATGGTTGGTGCCTTAATTTGGTTGACTACCTTTATCTATACTAAGAGTATTAAAGGTAAAAACAAAGAAGATCTATCACGTGCAACCTTTGTTCTATTTAGCTGGATGCAAGTGTTTACAGCGGCAGGTTTTGCTTTTAGTCACGGTGCTAACGATATTGCTAATGCTGTAGGTCCATTTGTTGCCATTATGGATGTTATTCGCACCAATGCCATTGCTAGTGAAGCGACTGTGCCAGCGCCTGTCATGGTGACTTTTGGTGTGGCTTTGATCGTTGGTCTATGGTTTATTGGTAAAGAGGTTATCCAAACTGTCGGTACTAATTTAGCACAAATGCATCCAGCTTCTGGGTTCTCAGCAGAGTTGTCCGCAGCTGCAGTGGTTATGGGAGCATCTATATTGGGTTTGCCAGTCTCTAGTACGCATGTTTTGGTAGGAGCGGTATTGGGAATAGGTATGGTCAATAAAAATACTAACTGGGCTTTAATGAAGCCGATTGGTTTGGCATGGGTAATAACTTTACCAGCGGCGGCATTCATGTCTATGGTCAGTTACTTGATACTGACGACTATATTTTAAGTTATTGATAGTATGGTTTATAGCTGCATAAAAGTATGGACTTGGACTAGGTAAAATTAAGTTTTTTGATAAAATTAAGTTTTTAAGTCTTTTAAGTTCTAACGTCTTAATTCAACGTGTTTTACAAAACAAAGCCCCCAAAGATTATGGAGGCTTCAGTTTGGTTTATAAGTTTGATATTTAAAGAAAATTAGGCTGATTAAATTTTAATGAAAATTAAGTATCGCTACAATTAGAACTGATATTAATATAAATATTGCTGATACCAATATCATTGCCAAGACTAATTAGACATTGCCACTATGTTGTTTCTGCTGTAAGCTTTTTGCCAAGTTGTAGCACTCATTAATATGCTCAGTAGCTATTTTTTTGAAAATCATATAACCCATTGTCGCTGCAACCATTTGGCCTCCAAGTGGCACAAATTTAGTTACCTGTTTCGCAACTATACGGCCACCATAACCTTGAACAGTTTTTTTGAGCACACCGCGAGTTGCCATAAGACCAGCAAAATCTACCGCACGATTTTTCATCTCATTCCAATGAACTTCTTTGGAATCTAAGTCAATAGCAGCTTCAGGTTGTGGAATAAGGCCAAAACGAGCACTTATCTCAGGTAACAATTGAGTCAGCATGCCAGCATCAATAGCCATGTCAACGAAGGGAACTGGTATAATAGCAGCCCCTGCAGAGAACCTAGCCCGTTTTTTTACCAATTGCTCACACTCTTTTTTTATTTTGTCTAGATTTAAACTTGGGTCAATTGACTCAGGTAGTTTTTCAGTTGCAGGAAGAGTTATCATGAAGCATCCTCAAATAAATTAATTAAATAGGTTTTGTAAAAGCACAATTGTGCTTTAAATTGCAAATAGTATTCAAATAAAGCTATATAATAAATACGCTGATTCAAATATTAAGTTATAAATTCAATCAACTTGGTTATATCGCTAAACATAGTTTTCTCAGTAATCATGTTCATATCACGAATTTTAAAGATTTCAAAATTTGATACAAGTTATCGTTTGTATCTCCAACTGTTTACAGCGTTAATTCTGTAGAAATTATATTGATTTATTTCAACATTATGCTAAACCTAAGAATATTTTATAAAATTTTCTATCCTTCAATTTGCTTACATAAGATAATTATCAAAATATGTTGACTTTAACCCCCCGTTTTACTGGTACATTGCCAAATGATTTACCTGATAGCCTCAAAAGTCTATACCAAGTCTCACCAACTTTAACCCGATTATTACTAGCGCGTGGTATCAAAAACACCTCGGCGCTTGATTACCGATTATCAAACTTATTGCCAGCCGATGGATTAAAAGATATCGATGAAGCGGTAAAAATATTAGATGAGGCGATAGAAAAGCAAAAACGCATCTTAATTATAGGAGACTTCGATTGTGACGGGGCAACCAGTACGGCATTAATGATGCGAGTATTAACTGAAATGGGCGCTAAAGTTGATTTCGTGGTGCCAGACCGCTTTAAGTATGGTTATGGATTAACGCCTGAAATCGTTCAATTGGGCATTGATCAATTTTCTCCTGAAGTTATTGTGACTGTTGATAATGGTATTTCAAGTCATGAGGGTGTTGCTAAAGCCAATGAAAATAATATTACGGTGGTCATTACTGATCATCATTTAACCACTAAGCCTACACCTAAGGCACAAGCGGTAGTTAATCCCAATCAATTGCAGTGCGAGTTCGATAGCAAAGCATTAGTAGGGGTTGGCGTGGCCTTTTATCTATTGGGTCGATTGTCCAAATTTCGACGTGAAGCAGGTCGTTTAAGTGTTCAAGTTAGTCGTTATTTAGATTTGGTTGCTTTAGGCACTATTGCTGATGTTGGGGTGTTAGACCATAACAATAGGACGCTTGTGACGCATGGGCTTGCTGCCATTAGAGAAGGACGCTGCTGCCTAGGTATCTTAGCGCTGCTTGAGCTTGCTGGACGTGATCCTCAAAAAATGAATGTCCAAGATTTTGGCTTTGTCATTGGTCCTCGTATCAATGCTGCAGGGCGTATGGATAATATGCGTATCGGCATAGAATGTTTGTTAGCTGATGATATGCAGCAGGCCAAAAGTTTAGCTTATGAACTTGATAAGCTGAATAAAGAACGCCGATATGTAGAAGGGGGAATGCGTGAGCAAGCGGATGAAATCTTGCGTCAACTGCAACAGGCTGAGACTGATACACTACAATTAACTACTGAAGCTCATGGTAGTGAAATTAGCTCAGAAGAAGGGGATTTAATCCAGACCTATTCGGTTGAAAAGACAACAAAGCCTAGCGGATTACGCAGTTTAATTTTATATCAAGATGATTGGCATCAAGGCGTGATTGGTATTGTCGCTGGACGGCTAAAAGAAACACATTATCGGCCATCAATCGTCTTTGCCCCTGCTAATGAGACCAATGTTGGCCCGTTAGACGCAATTAAGGGCTCGGCACGATCGATTCCTGGCATTCATATAAGAGATGCCATAGAGAGCATAGCTGAAAGTAACCCTGAACTGATAACTCATTTTGGTGGTCATGCTATGGCAGCAGGTCTAACTATTCAAAAAAAGAATTTTGAAGCTTTTGCCAAATCCTTTGAAGACTTAATGCAGAGCTTAGATCCTTCGTTATTTGAAGAAATTCAATTTACCGATGGCGAACTTTCTGCACAAGATTTTAGTCTGCAATTTGTGGAACAATTAAACCACAGTTATATTTGGGGTCATGGCTTCGTAGCACCGCAATTTGATGGGCTGTTTGAAGTTTTAGGCGCTAAAATATTAAAAGATAAACACCTAAAACTTTCATTAAAATATCCCAATGTTATGTATCCAGTAGATGCTATTTGGTTCAACTACGATAGCGATAAATGGGATTATAGAGCCAAACAGGTTCATTTGCTTTTTGAGCTAAATATTAATGATTGGAATGGTAATCAAAATATTCAATTAATGATCAAAGATCTCGCAGTAACTGAAATAACTCCTTAAATATCTTTACTAAATAGATTCAATTAAATTCTTTATTCAATAATCATATTTTAAAGCCTAAACGAAAGTTTAGGCTTACTTATTTAATTTACTAGACGAATAGAAGGTAGGTGCCAATCAAACCTTAAAGCCATTACTCGCACTAAGAAAATTACAGCTAAAGTGATTAAATCATTTATCCCGGTATGTAACCCTAGTGCATCGAGGGCAAGGTAGAAACAAGAACCAATCACACTGGCCGTAATATAAATCTCTTTTTGCAACACTAGCGGTATTTCATTACAGATAATATCTCTAACCAAGCCACCTACAATAGCGGTACAAACAGCCATTAGAATGGCAATCGCAGGAGCTACACCTTGAGATAAAGCTACTTTTAAACCTATGACACTAAAGGCAGCTAGGCCAATGGCATCAAATAATTTAACCGCAGTATCTATCTTATGATATAGATGAAAGAATATTTGCAAAGCTAGAGAAGTAATGGTGATTACTATAACGTAATTGAGGTCAGTCATCCAAAATAAGGGGTGTCGGTCCAAAACAACATCGCGGATGGTACCGCCGCCAATGGCGTTGGCCATTGAAACCAAAATACAACCCGCAATATCAAATCCTTTATGCTGAGCTAGTAAAGTTCCTGCGATAGCACAAGCAATGACACCGATAATATCAAATATATAAATTAGCATATCCGGATTGATAAAGTAATTTGGCATGACATCATCACATAATTAGTTAATAGGGCGGTTATAAGGTTGCTTAATACAACATTTATAATTACAAATAAAAGGCCTCAAAAAGAGACCTTAATAGTATTAGTGGTTACTTCAAAAATAATGGATACAGTTTTAATGGCTTTGATTTTAATGGTTATTATGTTTATAGCTAAATTAGTAATATCTATATCTTTAATAGCTGAATTAACAGTTAATTAAATAACAATTAATTAAATAACATAGGTTGATATATCAATAGATATAACTTTTGAGATAGCTTAACGTATCGCTATATTTCATTATTTAAGTATTTTTAGACCTGCCTTTTTTGCCCGCTCAACTGTATCCACTTTTGGTGTAGCTTTATGTGTTTCTGACTCTTCAGCTATAAAATTATCATATTCTGATGGATCAAATGGCATAGCTATAGACTGATTTTCTTTAGCAAACAAAGCCATGACAGCTTGCATAGGTATCCATAGTTCGCGAGATACCCCGCCAAATCTTGCATTAAAATTGATGTAATCATTATTAATGTTAAGGTTGCCAGTGGCTTGACTTGCGATATTCAAAACAATTTGACCATTTTGAACATGCTCAGTTGGTATGACTAAATTATCTTGAGTAGCATCTACCAATAAGTAAGGTGTCAATGCATTGTCTTCTAACCATTCATAAAATGCTCTAATCATATAAGGACGAGTAGGTGTTAGCTGTAATTCTTCGGTCATAGTACCCTCTATAAATTTTTAATGAATCGTAGTCTTATAATCTTCAAAGTTATACTTTTACCATAAGCGTTATTATAAAAATCAGTTGATAGATTTCAAAAAGCTTTCTCGTTCAAAAATACGTTTTTGATACTCTATAAGCGGTCGACATAAATGTGTAGGCAACTCAATTTTCATTTCATCTAGACGATATAACATTGCGCCTAGCAATACGTCACACCATCCAAACTCATCTGTCATAAAATAATTGCTGTTACCAAATACTGGAGACAAAGTCACCAGTGCATCTGATAGCTTGTGGCGAGCGATATTAGCTTGCTGTACGTTTAAACTATCTTTATGAGTTAAAAGTATGCGACCCAGTTTTAACCAATCGTTTTGGATACGCCAAGCCAACTGTCGCTGAAGCGCCTTTTGCTTAGGGGTATCGGGCAATAACTTATGACCATGATATCTGTCTTCTAAGTATTCAAAAATGACATTAAGCTCATACAAGCTAAAATCACGATGTACCAAAACTGGAATGGTATTATACGGGTTAAGCTGACGCAAATCTTCAGGTCGCTCACTATCATGTAAAGATAAATAATAATTTACCTTTTTTTCTGCTAATAATAGCCGAATAACATGGCTATCATAACCATCATCAGCATATAACACGAGTTGGCTATCAGGAATATCTTTAGGATCAATCATAGACTACATTAAGCAATGAATAGATTAGCATAGTAACCAAAGTAGTTTGCTTAATCAATTGTATAATCTTTATCAAATTAAAAGTATAAAAAAAGACGATAGATTTCTATCGTCTTAATATAGGGCAATCCATTCAAATGAGAGTAGGGTTATTTAACGTCTTTCCAAAACTCTTTATTTAATAGATATACTGGAATTAATAGAACCAATAAGAAAATAATAACGTAGAAACCATAACGTTTGCGATCTTCACGTACAGGGTCTGCCATCCAAGCCATGTAGTTTACTAGATCGCCTACACGGCTGCGATACTCTTCTTCACCTAATTGGTTCTGTAAGTTCATTAGAACATGAGGCATCGCAACATTATGAAGTACTAAGTTATTGGTACCCCATGGACGACTTGGGTCTTCGTAGAAGCTTAATAAATACGTATATACCCAGTCATCACCACGTAAGCGAGTTTCTAAAGATAAATCAGGCGGTGGCGCACCAAACCACTTCGCTTGAATCTCTGGATCAATACCATTATTAATTTGATCACCAATTTGATCCGAAGTTACCAATAGATACTTCTCAACCAACTCAGGAGGTATCTCTAAATCCTGAGCAATACGAGAATGACGAACATATTTTGCAGTGTGACAACCAGCACAATAGTTCATAAACATGGTAGCACCACGTTGTAATGACCCTTTATTGCTAAAATCGATTGGAGCAGTGCTACATGCAAGATGTTCTTCAACACCTTTAGCATTAGTAAAGGTACCACAACCACTTTCACCTGCAGCCTGAGCTGATGTAGCGGCAAATGCCATAGCCACAGCAAAACCTAATCCGGTCAATGATTTGATAAAAGCACTCATTAGTGACCTCCAGTAACGCGTTCAGGTGGTTGCTTACATGTCTCAATTGAAGTATAAATTGGCATCAAAAAGAAATATAAGAAGTATAAGATTGTAAAAATGCGACCTAAGATAGTGTTCAATGGAGTAGCAGGAGCAACACCTAAATAACCTAGAGCTAGGAAGCTGACCACAAATATTGCTAAAGCAATCTTAGATAAAATACCTTTATAACGTATCGATTTAACTGGTGAACGGTCTAACCATGGCAATAAGAACAACATAGCAATCGCACCACCCATGGCAATAACGCCGCCTAACTTATCAGGTACTGCACGTAAAATTGCATAGAATGGTGTGTAGTACCAAACGGGAGCAATATGTGGTGGAGTCTTTAATGAGTTAGCTACCTCGAAGTTTGGCTTTTCTAAGAAGAATCCACCGCCTTCAGGGAAGAAGAACACTACAGCAAAGAAGATGATAAAGAATACTACGATACCAACTAAGTCATGCACAGTGTAATAAGGATGGAAAGGAACGCCATCTAAAGGTATGCCATTTTTATCTTTAAGTTTCTTAATGTCTATACCATCAGGGTTGTTTGAACCGACATGGTGTAGTGCCACTAAATGAATGAATACCAAGCCTACTAAAACCAGTGGAATAGCTACAACGTGTAAAGCAAAGAAACGGTTAAGTGTAATACCAGAAATCAGATAGTCACCACGAACCCATTCAGCTAAGCCGTCACCAATAACAGGAATAGCAGCAGGTAAGTTTAGAATTACCTGAGCACCCCAGAATGACATGTTACCCCATGGTAATAGATAACCAAAGAATCCCTCTGCCATTAAGCATAGGTAGATACCCATACCAATTAACCAGATAAGCTCACGAGGCTTCTTATAGGAGCCGTAAAGCATTCCACGGAACATATGTAGGTAAACCACAACGAAGAACGCAGAAGCGCCTGTGGAGTGCATATAACGAATTAACCAACCGCCCTTAACATCACGCATGATGTATTCAACAGACGCAAAAGCACCTTCAGCGCTAGGGTTAAACATCATAGTTAGCCAAATACCAGTAACTAACTGGTTGACTAACACAATCATCGATAAAACACCAAAGAAATACCAGAAGTTAAAGTTTTTTGGGGCATAGTACTTCGACATATGATATTCATACGTCTCAGTTGCAGGAAAGCGGGCGTCTACCCAACCCATCATTTTTTTACCAAAGCTCATGATTACGCCTCCCCGACAGTTAAGATAGGACCATCTACGCTGTATTCTGGTACTGGTAAATTCAACGGAGCAGGAACGCCTTTATACACACGACCAGATAAGTCATATTTTGAACCGTGGCATGGACAGAAGAATCCACCAAACCAGCTACTTCCACCTATGTCTGCAGCCCCTACTTCTGGACGGTAGTTCGGCGCACACCCTAGATGAGTACAAACGCCCTCTACGACTAATACAGTAGGCTCACGCGAGCGAGTAACGTTTTTAGCATATTCAGGTTGTACTGAAGCTTCAGAAGTAGGGTCACTTAGTAGGGGGGTAACCTTCTCTAAGTTAGCTAACATCTCTTTAGTACGCTTAACGACAAATATTGGCTTACCGCGATATTTAACAACAATCATTTGGCCATCTTCGATAGCACTAATGTCTTGTGTTACGGCAGCACCTGCAGCTTCGGCCTTCGCACTTGGGTACCAAGAACGCACGAATGGTGTGGCTACCGAAGCAACCCCTACTGCGCCTAAAGCGGCAGTCGAAGCGATCAGAACTCTACGGCGTTTTATGTTGACGCCTTCGGCATGGCTCATTAAAAACTTCCTCCAGATAAAAGTCATGAAACGACGAAACTTAGTATATAAGTTACTCGTTACGTTTCATACTGGTATGTAAGACCCAATGCAATAAGAAGACAATAGCATTAAATTCCATTATGCTATTGGTCATTAATAATAAATGTTGGGTTACATTGGCTTTGCCTAATATTACTAATTGTGTCTATTCTAAGCTATTTTAGTAATAAAATAAATTCGCTTCTGTAAAAATAAAAAAACCCTTGAGTCAACAAGGGTTTTCTTATTATTAAACAAGCAAATATAACACTGCCTATCAAATAAATTAACGTTTTGAGAATTGAGGACGTTTACGTGCTTTACGTAGACCCAATTTCTTACGTTCCACCTGACGAGAGTCACGCGTAACAAAACCAGCTTCTTTAAGAGCAGGTTTTAAAGTTTCGTCAGACTCAATAAGCGCGCGGGTGATACCATGACGGATAGCACCAGCTTGACCATTGATACCACCACCTTTAACGGTAGCATAGATATCGTATGATTTAGCTGAGTCAAGTAGTTCTAGTGGCTGGCGAACAACCATACGTGAAGTTTCACGACCAAAATATTCATCAAGTGGTTTGCCGTTTATAACGATATTACCTGTACCTTTTGATAAAAAGACGCGGGCAGTTGACGTTTTACGACGACCAGTTCCGTAATTGCGTTCCATAACTTACTCCTGATTATGCGATTAGATGTCTAGTTCTTTAGGCTGCTGGGCGGCATGTGGATGCTCTGTACCAGCATATAGCTTCAACTTCTTAATGGTAGCATAACCAAGAGGGCCTTTAGGTAACATACCTTTTACGGCTTTCAAAAGAACTTCTTCTGGCTTATGAGCAATTAACTTAGTGAAGTTAGTCTCTTTAATGCCGCCAGGATAGCCACTGTGACGATAGTATTTTTTGTCTTGGGCTTTTTTACCAGTTACTGCAATCTTATCAGCATTGATAACAACGATATAATCGCCAGTATCTACATGCGGAGTGAAAGATGGCTTATGCTTACCGCGTAGGCGAGCAGCAAGTTGAGTGGCAAGACGACCTAAAGTTTTACCTTTAGCATCGACGATATACCAGTCGTGAGTAACCTCAGCGGGCTTTGCACTTTGTGTTTTCATGATTAAACCTTAAGTTGTCGAGTGAAGCAGTTGTCTGTGAAACAGCTGAACTGCTTCACTGTCGTTGAGAGTGTTGGGGGAAACGGGGCTCTCAAAAAACAGACGCACATTGTAGTCATTGCCCACGTAAAAAGCAATATAAGAATGTAAATTGAATGCTTTATTTCACTAAAAATACTTAAGTTGAACTATAAAGCTACTAATCAATGGGTATTTAACCTGTGTTATTGGCTATACCAGTAGGTTTGGCTTATGTAGGTAGCGATATAAACCATGTAGTTAATCAAGTTTTATTTGAATTAGACTTGCAAAAATTTGACCTATTTTGGTCTCTTTTAGGGTGAGGTAAGAATAGGGCAATTGCTGCAAAGTTTCACTAAGGATACGTCTATCTTCAATATATAAAAGCGACTCTGAGTTTACCAAATTATGTTCGATAAGCTGGTTTATCATCGGTACCCATAAATCCAAGTCGTAAGGCGGGTCTATGTAAACAATATGATATGGATAGGGAGAAATAGCATTAGATGGCGTATCTTCTTTTGATTGATAAACGTTTATTGATTGATGAGCGTTTTGTGATCGATGAACGTTTTCTGATCGATGAACAATACTATTAGCTAACGAGGGGATAACTTGTAGAGCATCACCAGCGGATACTCTATAACGGTCAGTCGATAACTTTAACTTTTCAGCAGTTTTAGCAATCATATTAACTTGATTTGCTTGTAGTTCAATAAAGTCTACCCAGCTTGCCCCTCGAGATAAGGACTCAAACCCTAGAACACCACTGCCAGCACATAAGTCTAAGACTTTGGCGTCATGCAGGTCAAATTGAATCCAATTAAAAAGCGTTTCTCTTAGTCGATCTGGACTTGGGCGAAGACCTTCAGCATCAATAAATGGCACCATCTGTCTTCGAAACTGCCCGCCAATAATTCTCACTTGACCCGCAGTTCCAGATTTTACTTTAGAAGCATTGCCTTTTGCCATGTTTTTAGCTGTTCCCCAGTTTGTGCATTGTTATGAACATTAGTTAAAATAAAAGGAATTATGAGTCAAAGAGTCGCTAAAAGTTTACGACAGATAACTTTATTGATAATCGCCAGGGCCAGTATCAATATAGCTTTCGAATCTAAAAGGTTATTTAATTACTAATATTATAAGTTTGTTGAATAATTATATTTGTTAAAAAGTTATATTTCGTAAAAAGTAATATAGGCTAAAAACAAACGCCATATTAATAACTCAAGCATTTTCTAAGTCGCTGGTTTTTCAGTTGGTTTTGCAGCTGGTTTGTTTACTGGTAATGTTTCAGTAGCCTGTGAGGCAGCTTTTTCAGCAGCAACTTTGGCATCACGCTCAGCATCTAATTGAGCTTTGGCTTGCGCTTTTTGTATCTTAATCAACTCAAGCTCTTCAGCAGTAGGCGGCACAATAGGGTCGCTTTTACGATGTAATATCCAATAATCGAATAAAGCGCGGCCAATAGGAGCCGCTGTATGACTACCACCACCACCATTTTCAACCAATACAGCGACAGCAATTTGGGGGTCATCAACCGGTGCAAAGCCAGTAAACCAAGCATGGTCCCAGTGGCGCTTATCAAGGGCAGATTTATTATACCTTTTACCTTGAGCAATGGACTTAACTTGAGCGGTACCTGTTTTACCTGCTATACGGTATCGAGGGGTATAAATACCTTTGGCTGTCCCTCTTTTTACGGTTTCTTCCATTGCAGATTGCATTTTTAACCAATCGTCTTTAGTCCCATTGAACTTAATCTGTCCTGTGGGTCTATCGATAGGGTGAATTACAGCTGCCCCTTCTGAGCGTTTTAACATATGCGGAGTCAGCTTATTACCTGAATTGGCCGTCGTTGCTGTAGCATTGGCCACTTGCAGTGGAGTTGCCAAAAAGTATCCTTGACCAATACTTACCGAAATGGTCTCTCCAGGTAGCCAAGCTTTTTTGTAGGTATCCATTTTCCATTTTGGAGAAGGCATGACACCTGATTTTTCGCCAGGAAGGTCAATACCTGTTTGGCTACCAAACCCAAATCGTACCATCCAGTCGTGTAGACGCTGAATGCCCATTTGATAAGATAATTTATAATAGTAAGTATCGACTGACATCATGATAGATTTGGTTAGGTTAACGGTTCCGTGACCTCCTTTTTTCCAGTCACGGAAACGGTGACTGTCACCTGGTAGTGTAAAATACCCAGGGTCATAAATAGTGTCGTTCCAGCCCATTAAGCCATAATGAATAGCCCCTAAACCTTCAAATGGTTTAACCGTTGAAGCAGGGGGATACATTCCTTGCAACGCTCTATTGTACAGAGGCTGATCAAGATCATCTCGTAATGCAGCATATTCTTTAAATGAGATACCAGATACGAATGGGTTGGGATCAAAGCTTGGGTTACTGACGAATGCCAAGACATCTCCATTTTTAGGATCTATAGCCACGATAGCACCACGTCGACCATTCAACTGGTCTTGAGCGATTTTTTGGAGACCATAATCTAAGCTAAGATAAATGTCATTGCCGGGTATAGGAGGCGTATTATCAAGTTTGCGTAGGATGTCTCCATGTACATTTGTTTCAACAGCTTGATGACCGGCTTTGCCTAACAATAAATCTTCGTAGTATTTTTCAATACCAATTTTACCTATAAGGTCAGTACCTGCGTAGCGCTCCTTATCAATCTTTTTAGACTCTTTATCATTAATACGACCCACATAACCAATAACATGAGCAAATAACTCATCATAAGGGTAGCTTCGAGTCAATTTACTTTGAATACTTACCCCTTTGAAGAAAGGTTTACGTTCACTAAACTGAGCCATCTGCTGATCATTAATACCAATTTTAATGGTAACTGGATCATTTTTACTTTGTTCAATACGAGCAAGAATATCAACAATATCTTCATTAGTAAGATTAAAAATAGGCGCCAGTAACTGCAGTGTCCGCTTCGGATCTTGTACTTCATCAGGACTAAGCATGGCCGTAAATACTGGTTTATTATCAGCTAGTACATAACCATTCCTATCATAAATATACCCTCTTGAAGGAGGGTCTGATATTAATTTGACCCGGTTGTTCTCAGCTTGAGTGATATATTTATCATGCGAATAGACCTGTAGATACCAATAGCGAACTATTAGGACGGATAAGCCTAAGAATATAAATAACGCTGCAAAAAAAATGCGGTTTAGGAAACTACGATTTTCCTGGCGAATATCTGAAGATATGGGTGGTTTCATTAAATTAATATACTTAGCAGGATGAAGAAAGAAAACAGCGTATGGAGGGGTAAATAATAGGGGTAATGACCATTTTTAGCAATTATAACATAACAAATCAACGCTCATAAAATTGCTCAAAGATTATTAATATGCTCAAAGCTATTGCAGTATAGACTCATATCAAGCTATTATCAGGGCTCACTAGGATTGGTGTTTTGATTTAAGTAAATCGATAGTTAGTGTGTTAGAATCTTACACACTAACACTACAATAACATGGAAATAGGTTTCCTCAACCTAAGTATAAGTGATATATCCAACATGCTCTCTTCTATCTGGCAAGTCTTAAGCGCGCATCCTGAATTTTTAGCAATGTTAACCATTCCTTTTGTAACGGCTTTTGTTACATGGGCGCACGTTTGGATGGCTTTGAAAATGTTGTTTTACCCTATTAAGTTCTGGGGTATTAAAATTCCTAACCTGCCATTTGGTTGGCAGGGCATAGGCTGGCAAGGAATTGTTCCAGCCAAAGCAGGTAAAATCTCTGGTGTTATTGTAGACCAAACGCTTTCTAAGTTAGGCTCGTTAGATGAGTTCTTTCAGGCAATGGAGCCTGAAGAAATGGCGGACTTTATTACCGCTACTGTTGATGCCAATTTAGAGCGGCTTATTGATGAAATCATGAATGAGCGTTCTGCTTCTTTATGGGGTAATATGCCTTATGCCTTAAAGCGCCGTATTTATAGTTATGCGCATGTGCAGCTACCTTTTATCATGAGAGAGCTGGTTGTTGATCTAACCCATAATGTCGAAGAATTGGTCGACATGCGTCAAATGATTGTACGAACTATGGAGAATGATCGTCGTTTGATGGTTAATATGTTCTTAAAGGTAGGTCAAAAAGAAATCAACTTTATTTGGCATATTAGTGCAGTGATTGGTTTTATCTTTGGTATTGTGCAAATGTTCATTTATTTGTTGGTACCACAACACTGGACTGTCCCTTTCTTTGCTGCTATTTGGGGATTTTTAACCAACTGGATAGCCATATGGATGGTATTTAACCCTGTTGATCCCACTCCTGTTAGGTATTTAAGAGTATTTAAACGAATTAAAGGCTTTCCATTTATTGTGCCTGTTTTACCGAAAATTGATACGTTTAACTGGCAGGGCGGTTTTATGAAGCGTCAGCCTGAAGTCTCTGAGGTGTTCGCTGGTATCGTTGTGCAAGAACTGGTGACTTTAGAAAATATTATGAATGAGATGATGTACGGACCTAAAGCGGCTGAAACTCGTGACCTAATGAAGGACCATTTGTATAGTGTACTAGAATCACCGGTAGTAAATACTACTTTAAGAGTTGGTTTGGGTAGAAAAGAATTTGGTCAGTTGAAAAATACCATTATTGATAAGTCAATTGACGCTACCATGATTCCTATTCGTGATCCTGCGTTGAACGAGAGTCGTGCGAGTAAAATATATGGTTTATTCTGTGAGCGTATTAAAGCACTAAGCTCGCACGAATTTCAAAATTTATTACGCCCCGCATTTAGAGAAGATGAAACCACGCTAATTATATTGGGTGGAGTCACTGGTTTCTTAGCAGGTTGGCTGCATTTAATTTTAGTATTTTACCCTGTAAGTGGATAAAATGATAAAATATACTTGCTGCTAAAGCTATCTATATCACCATTGGCAATATACAATATGTCCTCAGATTTGACGCTATTGGTATATTGCGATTGCGTAGTACAAGTTTATCTAAAGCCACTCTGTAGTTTGAGTGGCTTTATTCGTAAAGACCCAGTCAAAAAGCTTAGCTATTAATTAATGATAACCTATAAAAATCATAGCTAAAATTTTAACTAAGATGCGTTAATATCGAATATTTTTATTTAGAAATGGCCAAATCGGTTAAAGCAATTAGGTTAAAAATAGTTAGTAAAGTAGTAATTTCAGACT